>NZ_JUGU01000001.1:3752500-3842990 GCF_000799465.1 Psychroserpens sp. Hel_I_66
ATAGGTGCCATCATAAATGTAAACATTTTCAGATCCCGTTGAATTAGACGGTTGGTTAGGGGACCAGCCATTATTCGCATATAGTAAACCGTCAAAAACACTTACCAATTTAAAATTATCAAAACCAGAGTACTCATTTAAGCCATTATTTCTAACATCAATTTCTAAACCAACCGTATTTACACCATCTGGAATTTCAAAACGAACAGTACCTTGACCATCTGTTGCAGGAAAATTTCCGTCCAATAAAAATACATTAGGTTGTGCAACACCGTCATAAATAATTCTGTAACGTACATCATCACTATTAGTATTAAATCCAATAACTTGCCAATCAAAGCTCAAAATTATGTTTTCATAAGTACTAACATCAATAGTTGAAAATGTTAATGTTGCAAATCCTGTTGTGCCATTATCACCTTCGTCATTTAAATCATTTTCTCCAAAAATATTGTTTGAGAATGAGCTGTAATCCAATGGAGAAGCGTTTGCGATGTCAATTACGTCGTAATATCCATCAATTCCCCATCCATTATCAAATGTAGGTATATTTGTTGTATAGGTCCACTCTGGAGTGGATCCATCAAAATCTTGCAGAGCTACCGTAATTAAAGGTCCATTAATATCAAAAGCATTACTTGGTCCAGAAAAGAAACTACCTGAAAAGGCAAATAAACTTACTCCAGTAGCTTCCTGGCCAAAAACTATTGCATTTAATATGGCAACACCATTTACAGCACTATAAGTTTGATTTGGAGGATCTAATGGTCCAGAAGCAATAACATTAATTGTACCGTTATAATCGGTATCCAAATTTCCATTTACATCAACAGCAATTAACGTTGGGAAAGGGGTCATCGTCTCAAAAAGATTAGTATCTGTTGGTTGCGTTTCGAAGGCTAACGTTGTAGCTGTAACTTCAATTCTATTGTCATTTCCAGCAATTGAGGTTTGCGCTCCTCCAGCATCAACCGCATTAAATATAGATCCGCTAGCTCCATCGGCAACTGCAGATGTAATAGTGATTTGAAATTGATCATTATCAATTACTGCGGAATTAAATGTAGCATAAAGACTAAAAGTTTTTGAACTATTATCTGCTGCTGCAAGTCCGGTGATACCAGAAAAAGAAGTGTTCTCTGTAACAGTTGTTACTTCGGAAATGTTAGTTGACCCATCAAAAATGGCTAAAGCAGCCAAAGATGAACTATTTGAGATATTAAGATCTAAATTGGTTAAAATCGTAGAAAGAGCATCAGCGTCTGATAGTGTATTTCCACCATCTTGAATACTAAACTCGGCAACTTTTATAGCATTGCTAGTAGTGAGGCCAGAGGTTGCTGAGAAATTTGAATAGGAAATATTATCTGTAGGATCAAAAGCTGTAGACACGATATTTGAATCTGTGCTATTTGCAGATAAAGGAATTATGTTCCCAATAAGTCTCGCTCCAGGCTCTGCGATACCATAATCTGCCCATACAGCTCTAGGCTGTATACGAAGCCATCCAGCATTTGTGGTGGAGTTCCAAGCGTACAATCTAAATGTAATAGTTCCTGAAGCTACAGAGTTAATATTCAATCCGTCAATATTAATAGTTGTGTTTGTATTTGCAGCAAGTGTTGATACTTCATCTAATGGTATTCCCGCAGTTGTAAAACCATCTAAACTATATAATAATTGAATTTGGCTAGGACCATTTGCATTTCTTCTTAAACGAATATCAATTTCTGTAATTTGAATGTCATAACTAGCATTAGAAGTCACAGACCACTCAATGTAGTCACCTATTAATTCTGCTGAAGCTTGGTCTGTACCATCCCAGTTTCTGGTACTAAATGAAACTCCGTTACGTTGAATAACACCAGGTCCTCTAGAGAAACCTATCGATGATATAGAAGGGTCGTTACCCGTGGCAGTAGGTCCTGGACCATTTGCTCTGTCAATGGTAACAATTGTTTGTGCATTTAAAAAGCCACAAACAAGAATAGTAAAAATTACTAAGTAAATTTTTTTCATAATGATATAAGATAAATTAATTTCATAGGCCTAAATAATCAAATATCTGATTATTAAGATTTAGTGCAGGTATAACCAATCGTCAAAAGTAATAAAGGAATGTTTGATAAACAATTATTGACTGCTTTTTGTTACATACGATAAATATTTGAAAAAGTTTTTTATACCTAATAATTTTTTGATAGGTAAAAGAATTTAAAGTCAACTTTCAAAAATTGCTTATATACAAGGTATTCAAGATGACATCCTTAAAATTTTTGATCTTATATTTTAATTAACTTATAACCAAGGAGAGGTTTCAGAGTTGTGGGATGGTAATGCTAATGAGCACATTTTAGCAATAATTTCAAGACGGTGAACAATAAACTTTTTTAGTTTTACGATTATTGTATTTTTGCAGATAGGTTTTTTTTGGATAATTTTTATTGAATCCTTTTTCATCTATTCATAAAAAATTCAGAAAATATAGAAAGGTTATTTAGGAAATTGTAAACAATGAAAAGAAAGATTATTATTACTGGAGGCGCAGGTTTTATAGGTTCGCATGTAGTGCGTTTGCTGGTCAACAAATATCCAGACTATCAAATTCTAAATTTGGATAGCTTAACTTATGCAGGGAATCTTGCAAATCTTAGAGATATTGAAGAAAAAGAAAACTATACATTTATAAAAGGTGATATTACAGATGAAGCTTTTATAGAAAATTTGTTTCAAACTGAAAAACCAGATAGTGTTATTCATTTGGCTGCCGAATCCCATGTAGATAGATCTATAAAAGATCCTTTGGCATTTGCAAAGACCAACATATTGGGTACCATGATTTTACTCAATGCTTTTAAGAAATTATGGTCTGGTCAATGGGATAATAAATTGTTCTATCATGTAAGTACAGATGAAGTTTACGGTTCTTTAGGTGAAAAAGGTTTATTTACAGAGACCACATCTTATGATCCAAACTCACCTTATTCTGCATCCAAAGCCAGTTCAGATCATTTTGTAAGAGCTTATGGTGAAACCTACGATCTTCCGTATGTGATTTCTAACTGTTCCAACAATTACGGGTCTTATCAATTTCCGGAGAAACTGATCCCTTTATTTATTAATAATATTATAAATAATAAGAGTTTACCGGTTTATGGAGATGGCAATTACACAAGGGATTGGTTGTATGTTGTTGATCACGCTATTGCCATAGATTTAATCTTTCACAAAGGTGTTCTCAAAGAAACATATAATATTGGAGGTTTTAATGAATGGAAAAACATTGATTTAGTAAAGCTGCTCTGCCAACAAATGGATGCTAAATTAAACAGAGACAGTGGAACTAGCGAAAAGCTTATTACCTATGTGAAAGATAGACCAGGTCATGATTTGCGATATGCCATTGACGCTTCTAAAATTAATACACAATTAGGTTGGGAGCCTTCAGTTACTTTTGAAGAGGGCTTAAGTAAAACAATAGATTGGTATTTAAATAACGAAGATTGGTTGAAAAATGTGACTAGTGGTGATTATCTTAAATACTACGATAAGCAATATTCATAGTAATCATATCAGTGAGCTATTGTTTAAGTCTGGTTTTGCCAGATGCTCTAAATTATAGTTGCGTATTTTATCACCAATTCCATTATAATATGCTAGTGAATTAAAGCTATAAAACACTAATAGCCTACTCTTGAAGCTCTATATTTATCAAGTGTTAATTAAATGTCTTCTGAAATTTAAAATCTTACGTATTAGTTATAGAGTCAACAATTAATCGATAGCGACCTATATTTTAAAGGTAACGAAATGGATTATATCTTGTATCTCGCTATCAATCAATGGTCAAGAAAATTAAGCTCAACTATTTTTTTGGTAATCACTTTTTGGCTATGCCAATGATTGTTGTATTTTTGCCCCTTGTTTAAAAATAATGTAATTCATACGCTTAAATAGGTTATATTATTTGGATTATAGCGTTCAAATTAATTTTTGATATCATCTGAATTTTCAAATAGTATTGTATTTTAAATCTCATTAATTAACAGTTTAGTGTAAAATGAAACAAACAATTTTAGTTACAGGAGCAGCTGGGTTTATAGGTTTTCATTTGACAAAGCTGTTATTGAACTTGGGATATAATGTTATTGGTCTTGATAACATTAACGATTACTATGATGTCAATTTAAAATTTGCAAGGTTGAATTTGTTGGGTATTGACAGATCTGATGCCGAAAAAGAGCTATTGATATGTGAAAGTAAAACATATCCATCAAAGATGCGATTTGTAAAAATGAATCTTGAAGACCGAAACGCGCTTCCTGAGTTATTTGAAAAACATACCATAGACATTGTTTGTAATTTGGCAGCTCAAGCAGGTGTTCGATATTCCATTGAGAATCCTAATGTATATGTAGATAGCAATGTAGTTGGGTTTTTAAATGTTTTGGAATGTTGTAGAAATTATAAGGTTAGAAAGTTAGTTTTTGCAAGTAGCTCTAGCGTTTATGGTAATAGTGAAGATGTACCTTTTAAAGAATCTCAAAATGTAGATCACCCAATTAGTCTCTATGCTGCAACAAAAAAATCGAATGAATTAATGGCGCATTGCTATAGTCATTTATATGGTTTTGAAACCATCGGTTTACGCTTTTTTACAGTTTACGGACCTTGGGGAAGACCAGATATGGCCATGTTTTTATTTACAGATGCTATAATAAATGATAAACCAATACAAGTTTTCAATAACGGAGATTTATCTAGGGATTTTACTTATATAGATGATATTGTTTCTGGCATTGTTTCAACCCTGGTTGCAGATTCCAATACAAATACACCTTATAAATTATATAATATTGGTAATAGTCAGCCAATCAAATTACTGAGCTATATTGAAGAAATTGAAAAGGCTTTGGGTAAAAAGGCGATTAAAAATATGAGGCCAATGCAAGCAGGTGATGTCAATCAAACCTTTGCAGATGTGACTGAGCTCAAAAAGGATTATAAGTATGAGCCAAATAAACCAATTTCAAAAGGTATAGAAGATTTTGTAAGGTGGTTTAAGTCTTATTACAATATTTAAACAATTTAAGGCAGAAATGAAATAGAGTTTTAAAATCAAACTATAATTTTTTTATTTCTTTAATTTTAGAAAGCTTGTTTTTTTTATGAAGCGTGTGTCAAAAAAGAATATAAGAATTAAAGCCTTAAGATAAATGTGTTTAAATGAAATAAGTAAATTTTATGTTTATTTTTGCCAATCTTTAAGAAATGAATGTCATTAAAAATAAAGTATAATTGAATATAAATATCAGTATTTTGAAAATTTTTAAAAGTGTTATGAAAAAAAGTATTTACAATAATAATTAAATGAGTGATTCAAATCAATATAAACTCGTAATTGAGCCTAAAACAAAGCTATTAGATCTTAATCTAAAAGAGGTATGGCGTTATCGTGATTTGCTTGTGTTGTTTGTGAGACGTGATTTTGTTGCGGTTTACAAGCAAACTATTTTTGGTCCACTGTGGTTTTTCATTCAGCCAATATTAACAACCATTATGTTTATGGTTGTTTTTGGTGGTATTGCTAAAATGAGTACCGACGGATTGCCACAAGCAGTCTTTTACTTGGCAGGTATTGTATGCTGGAATTATTTTGCTGAGGCTTTAAGGTCCACTTCAGAAACTTTTGTGGCAAATGCCGGTATTTTTGGTAAAGTCTATTTCCCAAGAGTGATTACACCTTTATCAATAGTGGTTTCAAAACTCTTGACGTTTGGTGTTCAATTTGTGTTATTTCTCGTTGTATTCTTTTATTATTATTTGTTTACAGATGCAAACTTGTACCCAAACTCTGCTTTGTTTCTATTGCCTGTTTTAATTGTGATTACTGCAGGATTAGCATTAGGTTTAGGGTTGTTAATCACAGCGCTCACTACAAAATATAGGGATTTTAGATTTCTAATTAGCTTTGCTATTCAACTAGGGATGTATGCAACACCAATCATTTATCCCTTGAGTGAGATAAAAGATCAATATATAAGATATGCAGTATTGGCAAACCCTATGAGCTCTATTATAGAAACGTTTAGATATTCATTTACAGGTTCAGGTGAATTTAGTTGGTTGTCCTTAGGATATAGCTTTGGTTTTATGATATTACTACTCACTTTTGGCGTTTTAATGTTCAATAAAGTAGAAAAAACATTTATGGATACCGTTTAATTATAATTATGGAAAAGCCTATAATAAAAATAGAGAATTTGAGTAAACAGTACCGTTTAGGTACAATTGGTACTGGGACGCTTTCTCATGATATTAATCGCTGGTGGCATACAGTAAGAGGTAAAGAAGATCCTTATCTTAAGGTTGGTGAAGCTAATGACCGATCCAAAAAGGGTAACTCAGAGTATGTTTGGGCTTTAAAAGACTTAAATTTTGAAGTGAAGCAAGGTGAGATTTTAGGGATCATTGGTAAAAATGGTGCAGGTAAATCTACACTTCTTAAGTTATTAAGTCGTGTGACAGCACCAACTACTGGTAAAATTACCTGTCATGGTCGTATTGCTTCGTTATTGGAAGTGGGTACAGGTTTTCATCCAGAACTAACAGGTAGAGAAAATATATACCTCAATGGAGCCATTTTAGGAATGACAAAAAAAGAAATTGCATCTAAATTTGAAGAGATTGTTGATTTTGCGGGTTGTGAAAATTATATTGAAACACCTGTAAAGCGATATTCTTCAGGTATGTACGTGCGTTTAGCCTTTGCAGTTGCAGCACATTTAGAACCAGATATCTTAGTGGTTGATGAGGTTTTGGCTGTAGGTGATGCAGAGTTTCAGAAAAAAGCGATTGGTAAGATGCAAGAAGTGAGCCAAGGACAAGGCAGAACAGTTATATTTGTAAGTCACAACATGGCATCCATTAGAAGCTTATGTACTAATGCTATCGTTATGGAAAACGGAAAGTGTGTTTTTTCAGGTAGTACAAATGAAAGTGTTGAGTTTTATTTGGAAAATAATAAAATGGATGGTTTACAAACTAAATATACCTCCACTGCTACAACCACATCTGATTTAAGAATCAAGCAAGCGCGTATATTTCCAAAAAATGGACAAATTCTAGTAGGTGAGAAATTATCTATTGATACCGAAATAGAAAGTGATACAGAGAATCTAGTGAATTTGCATTTAGGTATTTATAAAATGACAGGAGAGAAAATATTACACCTGTCAAATATTTACGATAAGCATACTCAAACAATTAGATTTTCAGGGGTAAAAAATTTAGTGTGTACAATACCAAATTTAAATTTATCACCAGGATTCTACACTATTAACTTGTCTTTACATAAAGATAATCAGAGACATCAAAGGTTAGAAAGTAGTTTGTCATTTCAAGTTGTTGAGAATGATTTTTATAAAATTGGTAAAATACCTCCATCTAACGAGGCAGTATTCTTAATTGATCAAGACTGGAAATAATAAGTAATGTCAAATAAGATTAAGAAAGGAATCACAAATATAGCTCAATCATCTGTTTTTGACAGACTAAAAAAATACAAGAATGTTATACGCAATTAATAGAGCTGAAAATGGTAATAATTCAATAGTTAAATTGATATGAATTTTAAGCATTACTTAAAACATCCAGGAGCTATTTTATTGTTTTTGAAAAATCCTGTTTCTAAAACTAGAAAATATACTCAGAAAAGAGCTTTTGATTGGGCTGTTAGATCACCAAGAAGATCATCATTTTATTATTGGTTTTTTAGTAAAAGATTCGATAGGGAACATTTTAGCGTATTAAATGGTAAACACGCTCACCTCATCAAAGAAAATACTACAAGTAAAATGGTAACCCTTAGAAGATCTATTCATATGATTGAAAAAGGAATTATTACAATACCCAGGAAGGCTGTTTGGGCTGAAGGATACATAATTCAAACGATACAACATTTAGAGTTTATTTTAAAAAACAATAACGATTTTAATACTAAAAAATGGGCGTTTGATGTACTAACTAAATATTTTCAATTAGTTGAACAGACTGATAGGATTAAGAAAGCAAAATTGCATTTTGAAACATTGAAAAATAGTACTTCAACACAGAATGCCAAAAAAGAAATATTTAGTCCTTATACAAGAAATGATAGTAAATTATCTGAAGTCTCTTACAAAGCGTTTTTTGATTTATGCAATCAAAGAAGATCAGTAAGGTGGTATGAAGATAGGGAAGTGCCCATGGAATTGGTTAAGAAAGCTATAGAAGTTGGTGTTACTGCACCTAGTGCATGTAACAGACAACCTTTTAGGTTTATTGTAGTTACAGATAAGGAAGTTTTAAAACGTACTGTGACTTTACCTATGGGTTGCGTTTCATTTGCTGAGAACATTAAAATGATGGTTATTTTAGTAGGTGATCAAAGCTCGTATTTTGATGAAAGAGATAGGCATCTAATTTATATTGATGGTGGATTAGCAGCTATGAATTTTATGATGGGTCTAGAAACCCAAGGTTTATCTTCATGCCCAATTAACTGGTCAGATATTGAAGAAAGAGAAAAACGTTTATCTGAAGAATTTGATTTAGAGGTTTATGAACGAGGAATAATGTTTTTTTCTATCGGTTACCCTTTAAAAGAAGGCGGTATAGCATATTCCGCAAAGAAAGAAGTAAATGATATAATAAAAATTTATTAAATGTATATTCAAGTTGATAATGTTGGTTTTATAAACAAGGGAGCAGAATTAATGCTACATTCTGTTAGTCAAAGGCTTAATAAAGATAAGAACTATAAATTTCATTTGGTAAAAGGTTTCAATTGTTATGGTCCTACCGAGAAATTTAACAGGTTGGGAATGTTTCAAATATTCGAATTCCAAAGATTTAAAATTAAATTGGAAAAGTTATTTGAACAACCACGCCTAGAAAGATTTGGATTAGTTAAATTAGAACACGTCGATGCTATTTTGGATGCCTCTGGATTTCAGTTTGGAGATCAATGGGTTGACACTTACAATAAAAACTACATTAGTAAATTCAAAGATTATTATTCAAAGTATAAAAAGAATCATACAAAAGTAATTTTACTGCCACAAGCATTCGGTCCATTTAAGGAACCTTTGTCTAGAGAAATCATAGAATTAGTTTATGCGCAAGCGGACGTACTCTTCGCTAGAGACAAAACTTCTTACAAGCATTTAACAACGGTTTTTGGTCAATCTGATAAAATTAAAATGGCGCCAGATTTTACAATTTTAGTAAAGCCTGAAATATCATTGAACTTATATAATAAAGTTAATAATCGTGTATGTATTGTTGTAAATTCTAAAATGATTTCACATACAAATAGGGAGGTTGCAAATGCTTACACCAATTTCATTTTAAAGCTATCAAAGGAATTAATAAAGAAAGATGAGCAATTAACTCTTTTAAATCATGAGGGAGAACAAGATTTGAAATTGATCAAGGAAATTTATGATCAAATTGATAATAAGGATAAGGTAATAATTCTAAACGATTTAGATGGTTTATCTATAAAAGCAGCGATTGGTAAATCTAAACTTTTAATTTCCTCACGCTTTCACGGTGTTGTTAGTGGTTTAAATCAACGTGTTCCAACTTTCTGTACAAGTTGGAGCCATAAGTATAGTGAATTACTTGCCGATTATGGTTTAGAAAATAATTTGTTGGATGTGAATGATTTGGAGGATAGTTATTCTAAGGTTTTAGATGGTTTAGCTAATCCAGATCGTTATATAGCAAAAACAGAAATTCTAACATCCATAGAAAAGCAGACTGAAACAATGTGGGCTACTGTAATCAGTACTCTAAAATAGAAATTGTAATTATTATGAGTGAAGATAATCTGCTTTTTTCAATATTGATTGCTAATTATAATAATGGAATCTATCTAGAAGAATGTTTAGAGAGTATTTTTAAACAAACCTATACTAATTGGGAAATAATTATTGTAGATGACTGCTCAACAGACGTATTAAGTCATGATATATATGAGAAATACAAAAGTCATGACAAAATTAAAATTTATTATAATAAAAAGAATAAAGGTTGTGGTTATACGAAAAGACGTTGTGCAGAATTAGCTACAGGTGATATTTGTGGCTTCGTTGATCCAGATGATGCGATTACATTAAACGCTATAAAATTAATAATAGATAGTCATATTAAAAACGAATTGTCAAGTTTAGTTTATTCGAATTTTAATATATGTGATGAGCAATTGAGAGTTAAAAAAAGAGGTGCAAGGCTTAGGAAAGAAGATATAAATTCAAAAGTGACCACTACTGAAGCAGAGACAGTTAGCCATTTCGCTGGCTTTAAAAATAGTTTGTATAAATTAACAGATGGAATTGACCCAGATTTGAAAAGGGCAGTTGATAAAGACTTATACTTTAAATTAGAAGAAGTTGGTCCGCTTCAATATATTGATGAATCCCTTTATAATTACAGGATTCATAATGGAGGGATTTCAACAAACTCTAATATGTTAAAGGCTGAATATTGGAGCTGGGTTGTAAAGATACGAATGGCGAAAAGGCGTGATTTAAATTTGGAGCTTCATTATGAAAATGAAATAAATAAGAAAATAGATAAAGGAAGAGAGATGGTGAAAAGGACAAACAATTACAAATTAGGATATTTGTTGCTGAATCCAATTCGAAAAGTTCTAGGTTTTTTTAAGGATATATGAAATATCAAGTATCCATATTAATGCCAGTCTACAATGGTGAGAAGTATTTGCGTGAAGCCATAGACTCTGTATTAGCTCAAACGTTTAAGGACTTCGAGTTTCTCATTTTGAATGATGGCAGTACAGATGGTACTCAAAATATAATTGACTCCTATAGTGATAAGCGTATTAAATCGGTTTACCACAAAAATATGGGAGTTGCTAAATCTCTTAATAGAGGTCTGGAACTTGCTCAAGGTGAATACATTTGGAGACATGATGCAGACGATATCTGTCTGCCAGAACAACTAAAGACACAACTTGATTTTTTAGAAAAAAACAAAGGTTTTGCACTAGTATCAACTCAAATAGCATTCATGACCGATCGTGGTAAAATAGCTCATAGCTATAAACAACCAAAAGACAGCTATTTTGATAATCATGATTTTATTAAAGTAAATCGAAGTCAATTTAATCCATATTCTCCAATTACACATGCAACTGTTTTATTGAAAAAGGAAGTATTTGATACTGTAGGAGTATATAGAACAGCATTTAAAACTTCCGAAGATACAGACCTTTGGTTACGCATTATTGAAAAATTTGATGCAGCTGTACTCAATTACTGTTCTTATTTTGTGCGTTTAAACGCTACTTCTGCCACACAAGTTTATAAAAGCACGAATAATTTTTATAGGGATATGGCTTTTCAATTTGCGGATGAGCGTTTGAAATTTGGAGAAGATAGTTTACAGTTGGGAAAAGAAATGCCAAAACCAAATATTGAAAAAAACATTAAAATCACGCCATCAAAAAAGCCTTTTGGTAAAACGTTTAGAAGTGATCTGTTAAGCTTTATGTATAAGGTAGCGCTAAATGCAAAGGACTATAAAAATGTAATAACAATTATAAAAATATCTATAAAAGATGGTTGGCGTTTATCTCAAACTTGGAAAGCAATTATCTTTCCGTTATTGGGTGAGAAATTAGTCAGTGAAGGTGTCCGGTTAAAACAAAAAGTCCAATGATTGTATACTATTTTGGTGCAGATGCACCTTGGGCAAATCAAAAGGAAATAGATATTAATAGACGCAATATGGCTGTGTTATTAGTGATTGCAGAACAGCCTAAAGTTAATGTAGTATATAATATTATACGTTGTACGAGAGGATTAGTTTTGAATAAAAAAAATCAAAAAAGATCATCTCATACTAAAATCAAAAATCTTTATGTTGGAGCGATACTGCCAGAACGAGGAGCTCTAAAATCTATAGTTGGACCACTAAATAAACACTTGTTAAGAATTTTAAATTACAAAGCTTTTAATAGTAAAAACTCAGTTTCCTGGTGCTATTGGCCAAATGGATATTTGGATTATAAATTTTTAGGTTTAAATAATCGCTTGGTTTTTGATACAGACCACAATATCATAAATGATCCTAATTTGCCAGAACATCAAAAAGAAAATAGAGCAAGACTACTATTGGAAGCGGGTAAAAATGCAGAGATTGTTTTAAGTAGTTCTAGATCCATGATAGACTGGTATAAGAAGAAAGGCTTTAATAACACCAAAATAATGATGAATGGTGTTTTTGATTCTCGAATTAATCTTGAGACCAATATAAAATTAGATAATAATTATCAAGTTACTTATTGCGGTACGCTTTCAAAATGGATAAAAATAGACTGGATTATTAGATTGGCTCAAGACCATCCAGAATGGTCTATAAATATTATAGGCAGAAATTATAAAACAGAATTATACACTCAATTAGAGCAATTTAAAAATATAAAATTGCACGGTTTCTTAAAGCCCATGGAGGTTGATAAAATATTAAAGGAAACGAACGTTTGTATAGGCTTATATAGAGAAGAGGTTGCTTTAGATGTTAATAGTATGAAGCTTTATGACTATCTCGCGCAAGGTTTGCCAGTCGTGGTTAACAACTATCATGATAATTTAGCACAAGATTTTAATAATTTAATTCATGTAGAAGATAATTACAATGATTTTATCGAGACCATACAGCACGTAAAAACTATTGATTTTGATAAGCTAAAATACTTTTTAAATGGTGCGACTTGGTACAATAGAGTCAAATCAATAATAAAATCTATAGATGAATAATAGTTATCCTAAAATCTCAATAGTCGTTCCTGTGAAAAATGGAATTGATACATTAGAAAGGCTCATTAAAGGTGTTGAAATACAATCACTATTTAATATAACGGAAGTAGTTATTATAGACTCTGGTAGTACAGATGGTTCTATTGATTATGTATCAAAATTTCCTTTTGTAAACGTTGTAGCCATAGATCCCAAAACATTTAATCATGGTGCAACTCGTAATTTAGCTGTGAAACATTGTAAAGGAGAATTTGTGTTAATGACAGTTCAAGATGCTTGGACCACAGATAAGAGATTGTTAGAACGGATGGTTAGCCATTTTGACGATAAAGAAGTAATGGGAGTTTGTGGTCATCAAGTTGTCCCTCATATAAAAGAATTTAATCCGCACCAATGGTATAGACCTCAAAATGAAGCTATACCAAAGTTTGTGCAATTTGAGAAAGGAGAGTTTGATAATTTGTCACCAAAGGAACAATTTAGTTTTTGTGGTTGGGATGATGTTATCTCTATGTATAGGAAATCTGCTTTGATTGAGATTCCATTTTTGAAAACAGATTTTGCAGAAGATTTGTTATGGGCTAAACATACTTTAAGGGCTGGACACAAAATTGTTTATGACCGTAGAAATATGGTAAACCATTATCATCACTATTTTCCAGAATATGTTTATAAACGTATCTTTGTGGAAAAATATGCCATTTACAAACATTTTGGGTATCATCTTGACGCAAGCGTGCCATTATATAAATATTTTAATCTTTTGTTAAGTAATCTTAAATGGAAGATGAATCCATATTGGTTTTTCTTTAATTTTAGAGCACTAAGGGCACGAAATGAAGCCAATCATCTATTTGATGTTTCTTTAGCAAAAGGGGATGCTTATTTAGATAAAATGTACCAAGAGGTCTGTGGGGTAATCCCACAGGGAAGAATAAATAAAAAATAATTATGAAATCTAATCCACTAGTTAGTGTTCTAATGACAGCTTACAATAGGGAGAATTTTATTGCATCAGCTATTGAAAGTGTTATGGCCTCAACCTATCAAGAATGGGAGCTCATTATATTAGATGACGGTTCTAAGGACCGTACAGTAGAGATTTGTAAATCTTACGAAACAAAAGATGAAAGAGTAAAAGTTTTTGTTAATGAAAAAAATCTAGGACAATTTAAGAACAGAAATAAAATTGTAGATTATGCCAATGGAGAATATATTAAATATTTAGATTCAGACGATCTAATCTATCCTTACGGTTTAGAGCAATTAGTGTATTATATGGAGCAATTTCCCGAAGCGGGTTATGGCTTGTGCTCTATAGAACAAGATAATGAACAGCTTTTTCCCATTATGTTAAGTCCAGAAGAAACCTATAAAAGACATTTTGTTGAGAAGAAGGCTGTCTTTCACAAGGCACCTTTATCATCAATAATAAAGACGAAGGTTTTTAGAGACTTAGGTGGTTTTCCTCACGAAGCAGTTAGTGGTGATTTGGCTATGTGGTGTGAGTTGTCACTTTCTAACAATGTGATTTTGATGCCACATGGTATGGTTTGGTATCGCGTTCATGCAGACCAAGAAATGCAAAAAACAAGAGATAGTGTCTTTGTTGAGTTTGAATATTTTAAGGTTGAGGATTATTATTTAAGTCTTACTGAATGTCCTTTATCTAAAGGAGGTAGAGAGAAAGTGATAAAACTAAATCAAACTAAGCAGAAAAAGTATATATTTTGGAAATTACGTCAGTTAGGCCCTTCCATTGCTTTAAAACTATATAAATACATGAACAAGCCTTTTGAATTGAACAGAGCATAATATTTTAGTATGACAGTAGTGATTAATTTTGTCAAATACCATTTTAAATCTGCCCTTAGAACGATATATTGGATATATAATTTATCTAAAATAAATTTCGGAAGTAATGTAAATCTTAGTTTTCCTATACAAGTGGAAGGTCATGGTTTTGCTAAAATTGATTCAAACTGTACCATTGAGAAAAATGTGAAATTAGGAATTGGAAAAAATGCTCAACTTGTAATAGGAAAGAATAGTTTTTTTGAGAAACAGGGCACTTTATTAATTGGAGACAGTAACGTGTTGAAAATAGGCAATCATTTTAAGTTAGGAACTCATGCGAGACTTTACGTAAAAAATAACTGGACATTTGGGGATAATGTAACCATTGAAACCTATTGTTCAATTTTTGCCAGAGAATCAGAAAAAACCGGTATGCTAACCATTGGGAATAACAGTAATATTGGTGATTACACAATTATGGATATAGTAGATAACATTCAAATAGGAAACGATGTAGCCATTGGGCCTAATTGTACAATCTATACTCATGATCATATTTACACTGATAAAAGCAAGCCTGCGTGGAAAGGAGGTTTAATTTCAAAACCTATTATAATCGAAGATGGTGCTTGGATTGGTTCAAATGTGACCATCCTTCCAGGAGTTATTATAGGGAAGAGAGCTGTAGTTGCAGCTGGTTCTGTAGTTACTAAAAGCTTAGATCCTGAGTGTGTGTATGGTGGGATTCCAGCGAAACTTATAAAAGAAATATGAGCATTAAAAAGGTCTCGATAGTCATACCAAGTTACAATGCTATAGCATATATTCCTGATACACTTAATTCTGTCTTTCAGCAATCGTATTCAAATATTGAGGTTATTGTTATTGATGACGGTTCTACCGATGGTACTTTAGACTATTTAAAAACGATAACACATCCCAATTTTAGTTTTAAAAAAAATAGAGGTAAAGGTGCGTGTGCTGCTAGAAACTATGGCTTTGAACTGTCTTTGGGCAAGTATATTCAATTTTTAGATGCAGATGATTTGTTGAGTCCCGATAAAATTGAAAACCAAGTACAGGATTTAGAGCAAAATCCAGAATATATTGCAGTATGTAGTACTGTTCATTTTTATGAAAAACCAGAACATGGAGAAATAAAAGACTCTCATTTTTTGTATAATACAAATAATCCCAAACAATTTTTATTGAAACTTTTTGGTGGCGATGGTTTAAATCACGGTATGGTAGGGCAACATGCATATTTAAGTCCAAGATTTTTTATTGAAAAAGCAGGCGGATGGAATGAGAAATTATTTAAGGATCAAGATGGTGAATTTTTCACTCGTGTTATTAAGGCTTCTAAGGGAATTTGTCATACACCGGATGTATTTGCTTATTACAGAAAACATGTTAGAGGTAATAACATTGCTAATCAAAAAGAAAGAAAGCACGTAGAGAGCCAGTTCAAGGCACTTATATCAAAATCTAAACAATTAAAAGAATTAGAAGATTCCGAAGCATATAGAAATGCATTTGCGCTCCAGTCAAAACTATTGGCAGTAGATGCCTACCCCCATTTTATGGATGTGTATGATCGTGCTATAAATTTATCTAACCGTTATGGAGGGAGTACTTATGAACCTATTTTAGGCGGAAAAATAATAGAAATGGTAAAATCTATATTTGGATGGAAAAATGCCAAAACATTTAAGCTATTTTTACATCGAATAAAAGACCTAATAATGCCGAAAGCCTAGTGTTGAAATGAGAAAACTACTAATTGTTGTGGGTACAAGACCCAACTATATTAAAGTAACACAATTCAAAAAAGTTGCTGATCAACAATTTGCTGGACAGTTTGATATTAAAATCGTACATACGGGTCAGCATTTTGATAAATCAATGGCCGATATGTTTTTTCAACAATTAGATCTTTGGCCAGATTATTTTTTGAATATTTCGCAAGCGTCACCAAATACGCAAATGGGTGAGATTATGGTGCGATTGGAAAAAGTTATAACTGAAAAGTTTCAGCCAGATGTCATACTCGTTCCAGGAGATGTAAATTCTACGCTAGCTGCAGCACTAACTGCTTATAAACTCGGCATTACTTTGGGACATTTAGAAAGTGGCTTAAGAAGTTTAGATCGTACAATGCCAGAAGAAATGAACCGGATCTTAGTAGATGAAATATCAGATTATTATTTCGTCACAGAGCAAAGTGGATTAGACAATCTTTTAAAAGAACATAAACCTAAAGAAAATATACACATAGTTGGTAATACCATGATTGATACGCTTGTGGCTTTTGAATCTGAAATTGCTTCAAAAAATACTTTAGAAGCGAATGGTTTGGCCAAAGATGAATTTATTTTAATGACCATACATCGTCCTGCTACCGTAGATAATCAACAAGGATTAGAAGGGTTGTTGTCATTGTTAAGAGATATACCAAAGGATTTGGCAATTGTATTTCCAATTCACCCAAGAACTTTGAATAACATTAAAAAATTTGATTTAGAATCTGAATTTGAAGAAATTAAGAATCTAAAATTATTGGCACCTCAAGATTATTTTAGCTTTCAAAATTTAATTCATCACTGCAAAATGGTGTTAACAGATAGTGGAGGCATCCAAGAAGAAACCACGTTTAAACAAAAGCCATGTTTAACCTTAAGACCTAATACTGAACGACCAAGTACATTAACTATTGGATCTAATACACTATTGAATTTTGATAAAAAAGACATCCTTGAGAAGATTAATGCTATCCAAACCGGAACATACAAAGAAGGTCAAATTCCACCACTTTGGGATGGGCAAGCAACACAGCGTATTTTAAAAATCATTGTTAAGAATTGAAGTCAAAGCCATAAAATTTGAAAACCATCTGTATTTTTACCCAATCACCATTAGTAGCTGCTCCTAGAGTGGTTAAAGAAGCAAATGTATATGCTCAAGCTGGTTATAGAGTGATTGTTTACGCACTTTGGTACGATTGGGAAATGTTGGCAAAAGACCGTGCTTTACTTGATGAAAGGATTAGCTATAAAGCTGGAATTGATTTGTTAAATTTTAATAGTTTAAATTCTAAGTACATTCGTTTAAAGCGTAAAATTTCTAGACTTTTTGTAAAATTTACAGGAATTGATACTGTGGGTGCATTGGGATACGATTTTTCATCTTATTTAGAGAAGTTATTGGTTGAAGATGCCGATTTATATATTGGTCACGAAGAAATGAGTATGGCCTTAGCAAATAAATTAATTAAAAAAGGAAAGATAGTTGCTTTTGATTTTGAAGATTGGCATAGCAAAGATTTGTTACCTTCAGCCAGAAAATACCGTCCTATAAAACTGTTAGAGTATTTAGAAGGCTTTCTGCTGGAAAAAGCAAAATATACTTATACCACATCAAAAGCAATGGCATTAGCAATGGCTAATGGAAATAAATCCAAAATGCCTAAGGTCATTTATAACAGCTTTCCGTCTATTAAACTCAATGCTCTGGATCAATCGTCAAAAGACAGAAAAGATAAAGAGCAACCCTCATTATATTGGTTTTCTCAAGTAATTAGTGAGGGCAGAGGATTAGAACTGCTTTGTGAAGCTTTGCAAAAAACAACAACGCCATTACAGCTTCATCTTAGGGGAAAGATCACAAATGATTATCACCATAACTTAAAGCAGTTATTGCCAAAAAATGTTACATTACAGGTTCACGATGTGGTGCCTTTTCAGGAATTAGTATCAAGAATTGCAGAACATGATATAGGCATTGCTTTTGAGGAGGACAAACCCGAGAGCAGAGACTATACAATCACCAATAAAACGTTCCATTACTTACAAGCAGGTATTGCTGTTTTAGCAACGCAGACTAAAGGCCAGGCAGAAATAAAAGCAATAGTCCCAAATGCGGTGGCTATAGTAGAACGTCAACCGGAACAAATTGCTACAATTATTGAAGACCTCTTAAATAATCCATTAAAACTAAAAGCTATGAAAGCAGCAAGTTGGCAAGCAGGACAAGGGGTGTTTGCTTTTGAAAAGCAAGCCTTGAAACTAAAAGAATTTGTGAATAACGTTTAAAAACATTGCATTTGCTCTTTTGTATTTTAATGTCTTTTAGATTCATTTGCCACTTTTTGAAGAGAGTTAGAGCCTGCAAGAGCTAAAATTTTTAAGACTATAAAGTGAAAGCTTTTAATAAAGATAAAAACTATTTAACGATAATAGTGACTTTAAGAGGTCTAGCAGCTATATATGTTTGTATGTATCACTTTACAAAAGATTTTTTAAACGAGGATGATATTATAAATGTGCTTTTTGAAAATGGATGGATAGGTGTTGAGGTGTTTTTTGTAATTTCAGGATTTGTGATTCCATTTTCTCTGTTAGGCACTTCATTTAAATTCCGTCACTATTTCAAATTCATGAAAAAGCGGTTGATTAGAATAGAACCTGCTTATCTCATTTCAGTTATACTGGTATTACTCGTAAGTTATGCAGCCAGTAAAACGCCAGGATTTGCGGGTGAACCAAATAATGTTTCTGTTGCTTTACTTTTACAGCATGTCGGTTACTTGGTAGAGTTTTTTAATAACACGTGGCTCAATCCAGTATATTGGACATTAGAAATAGAATTTCATTTTTATATAATTATCGGTTTGCTTATCGCTTTATGGGATCTTAAAAATCAGTGGCTCACTATATCCTCAATTATTGGATTATTGTTACTGTCTTTTTTAAATCAAGATGTTATTGTATTTTTTAAGTATACAGATATTTTTATATTAGGCATTTTAACTGCTTTTTATAAAAAAAACCAAATTGGTCTATTTCAGTATTTGATTTTTTTATTTCTTGTTAGTTACATCGTTCTTGATAGCCATGGCTGGTTAGTTTCAGTATGGACCTTTATAACTGCTGCGTTGATTGCTTTTGCTAGTCACCACGGAAATGTAAAAGGCTTGATTTTTTTGGGTAATATTTCCTACTCCTTATATTTGATCCACTGGCCAATTGGCGTAAAAATCATTAACTTGAGTAAACGCTTGAAATTGAATGAACTTTCTAAGTATGGAGTTATACTAATTGCATTAAGTTTTAGTATTTTTGCAGCTTGGTTATTTTATAAATACATAGAAAAACCATCACACCAATGGGCCAAAAAAGTAAAGTTCACTTAAACTAATAATGAAAAAAGTCCTTATTGTTTCTCCGCATTTCCCACCTGTAAATGCTGCCGATATGCATCGAGTAAGACAAAGTCTTCCTTATTTTGAGCAGTTTGGTTGGAAACCTACGGTGCTTTGTGTGGATCCTGACTATGTGGAAATGGCAAAAGATGAGTTGTTGGCAAATTCTCTACCTACTGATGCGGAGTATATAATGGTCAAAGCCTATTCTACGAAGTATACACGAAAGTTAGGATTGGGTAATTTGGGTTTAAGATCATTTATACAATTGCTCAAAGCAGGCAATACATTGCTGAAAAAGGAAAATTTTGATCTTATCTATTTTAGCACGACTGTTTTTGCATCAATGCCTTTGGGACGAATTTGGAAACGAAAATTTAACATTCCATTTATCTTAGATATTCAAGACCCTTGGCGTAATGATTACTATTTAACAGTACCAAAGGAAGAGAAACCACCAAAATTTTGGTTTGCCTATAACTTGGATAAATATTTAGAACGTTTTACAGTGCCAAAAGCAAATGGGTTGATAGCAGTTTCACAAGGTTATGTAGACACCTTAAAATCTCGTTATCCATCCATAAAAAATATGCCATCAAAAACACTTACGTTTGGAGCATCGGTTAAGGATTTTGAATTCATAAACTCTAGATTTATCTTTAAATCGTTTGTATTAGATCACAATAAAACCAATTTGATTTATATTGGTCGTGGTGGTCATGACATGGCAAAAAGTCTAAGTGTCATATTCGAGGCATTCAAAAAAGGTTTAGATAGTCACGAGAAATTTAAAAAATGCAAGTTTTGGTTCATTGGGACCAGTTACGCGCCAGATGGGCAAGGAGAACAAACCATAAGGCCTATAGCAAAGCAGTTTGGTGTCGAAAGCTTCGTTGAGGAAATAACAGATAGGAAACCTTATTTTGAAACATTAACGTTATTAAAATCTGCAGATGTTATAGTAATACCAGGTTCTGAAGATGCCAATTATACAGCATCAAAATTATATCCTAATCTATTGGCAAAAAAACCTTTATTGTGTGTATTCCATTCCAATAGCAGTGTGGTGCGTATCGTAAAAGATTTGAATGCAGGAGAGGTGGTATTGTTCGACCAAAAATTAGCGGTTGAGCAGTGTTTAGAACATATGGAAAAGATTGTTACTCAATTGCCTTATATGCCAGAAACGAACTGGGAAAAATTTCAACCTTTTACTGCAGAGGCAATGACCAAAGTGCAATGTGATTTTTTTAATCAAGTTTTAAGATCGCATGGGCTATGAAGAAAAAATTAGCTATTATTACTACGCATCCCATTCAATATAATGCGCCATGGTTTCAATTGTTAGCCAAAAGAAATAACATTGAAGTTAAGGTATTTTATACATGGTCACAGTCTAAAACCAGTGTAAAGGATAAAAATTTCGGGAAACAGATTACTTGGGATATTCCATTGTTAGAGGGTTATGATTATGAATTTGTTGAGAATACTGCTAAAAATCCTGGTGTACATCATTTCTTTGGCATTAACTGTAAGCAGTTGATCCCTAAAATAGAGGCCTACAAACCTGATGCGATTTTAGTGTTTGGGTGGAATTTTATATCCCATCTTAAGGCATTACGATATTTTAAGGGTAAAATTCCAGTGTGGTTTCGAGGGGACTCTACTTTGCTTAATGAAGTGCCAGGTTTCAAAACCAAATTGAGACGCTTGGCTTTGACACGGGTTTATAAATATGTAGACCAAGCACTTTATGTAGGAGAAGCCAATAAAGATTATTTTTTGAAACATGGCTTAAGTAATCAACAATTACTGTATGTGCCACACGCTATAGATAATGAACGCTTCGAGGATAGTGCGGAAAACCATTATGACCAGCAAGCTTCAAATTGGCGAAAAGAATTAGGATTTTCAAACAGAGATCTTGTGGTGTTATATGCAGGCAAGTTTGAGCCTAATAAACAACTCCATATACTACTCGACGCAGTCATAGACGTCAATAACAAAAAAGTAAATCGCATCAAGCTTTTGTTATTAGGGAACGGTCCTTTAGAACAGGATTTAAAAACCAAGGCAAAACCTTATGATTTTGTTACCTTTATCCCGTTTCAAAACCAGAAAAAAATGCCAGTTGTTTATCGCTTAGGAAATGTATTTTGCTTACCATCCGTTTCAGAAACTTGGGGTTTAGCCATAAATGAATCTATGGCTAGTAAAAGACCCGCAATTTTAAGCGATAAGGTTGGTTGTGCAAAAGATATCATTGTCCACGAAAAAAATGGATGGGTATTTGACCATACAAACAAAAAAGAACTTGTAGAGGTTTTGAAATCCTTAGATAAGGAGTCTTTGAAAATCATGGGTGAACATGCCAAGGAACGTATTAATAACTTTAGTTTTGACAATATCGTTGAAGCAATTGAATCTGCATTGATCAATGAGTAAAAAAAAGGTATTAGGGGTATTTGGAAATGTGGCTTTTTATGGGCAAGAACGTGCTAATCTTCAGGTTTTTGAACTTTTGAAAAACTCGGGTTACGATGTGCTTTTAGCAGTCAATGATCTTGGTTTTAAATGGCATTTACAAGATGAAGTGGAAGCAAGAGATTTGCCCTATAAAAAAATGCGCTTCTCCTGGGATTTGAGAAAAACATTAAAATTTAAATCCATTAAGGCCTATTTTATAAATATTCCCAAGTCTAATCGTCAATTATCTCAATTGATTAAGGATTATCAACCAGATTATATTCACGTGTGTAACGACACTCACGTCATGACCTTATTGCCCGTATTGCTGAGAACAAAAATAAAATTGATATATAGACTGGGTGATAAGCCTTCCGGACATTTGTCTAAATTCCATCGGTTTCTTTGGAAGCATTACATCATCCCAAGAGTCGATGCTTTTGTGTGTATTTCGAAATTTGTAGCTGCAGAGGTAATTAAATTAGGTTGTCCGGAAGAAAAAATTACTATTATATATAATTTTCCGCCAAAACGCTTAGCTGAGCATTCAGAAGAAAAATTACCTGAAAGAGATGAATCTGTTGTCACATTTACATTTATTGGTCAATTGTCTAAAGACAAAGGGATACATCTCTTGGTTGAAGCTTTTATAGAGTATGTGATGGTTTATCCAAACTGCAGATTATTAATTGCAGGTAGCTTAAAACATAATCCTGATTTTACAAAGCAACTCATACATCAAGTAGAAAACTCAGGTTTTCAACATAAAGTTTTATTTTTAGAACAAGTAAAAGATATTGCTGCGTTGTTTGCTATCACAGATGTTAATGTTATTCCTTCAGTTTATGAAGAGCCACTTTCAAATGTCATTGTAGAAGCTAAAGTTCATGAGAAAGCTTCCATTGTTTTTGCTTCTGGCGGCTTACCGGAATTGGTATCTCACAAAATAGATGGTTACATTATCTCCAATAAGACGGTGAGCTCTCTTGTGGAGGCAATGACCTATTATTATGAACATCAAGAACTCATAGAGCACCATGGACAAGAAGCTCTGAAAAGTATGGAACGTTTAGAAATTTCGTATCCTAATTTTTTAGAAAAATGGAGTCAAGTTTATGAGTGAAGCTTCGATATTTCCATATAATGGGTCCAATCTTTTTTTTAAAAGGTTAATTCCTTATATCATTGTTTTTGGAATTGTTCTCATTACCTTTTCGGCTCTTGGAAATGCAGATTTTTTAGCCATTCCATCAGTCGTAGTTTTATTCTTTCTATGCAAATGGTTTGCTACAGATCATTACCCGCCAGTACTATTGATAGCCTTTGCTTATCAATGGTTACAAGTAAGTGTTAAGGTGATTTATGCTACGTTAACGTTTAAGACTCTACAAGATGTTGCAGAGTTTCCCAATGAAATTGTTCAAGCTTATTTGCTCTCCTGTTTGGCATTATTGCTGCTTGGATATGGCGTTTTTAGTATGCTCAAAGAAATTAAAATATATCCCAACAGGATATTGCAGTATCTTTTGAGTTTAGATACCAAAAAGACATTGATAGCCTACCTTCTTTTTTCAGTATTTGCTACAGTGCTATATGGTTTAAGATTCACAATACCAGGGCTTTTTCAAGGAATTGTGGCTCTGGGCTATATTAAATGGACGCTGTTCTTTTTTATGTTTTATTCAGCTTTAAAACAAAATCAATACCGTTCAATTTTGTACCTCATTATATTTTTTGAATTTATATCTGGTTTTGCCTCGTATTTTGCAGATTTCAAAACCATTGTCTTTATGGTAATCATTTCATATCTCGCACTTTACCAAATACGCCATAAACAGTTCTTTATATTAGCCATAGCCTTTGTGGTTTTTGGTTATGTAGGTGTCATTTGGACGAGTATAAAATTTGACTATAGGGAATTTGTGAGTGAAGATGCAGGTCAACAAGTGGTAACAGTTAGTGATGAAGAGGCCTTGGGCTATTTGGTGGATAATGTAGGAAACATTTCGCCAGAACAATTAGATCTTGGATTTAGAGCTATGATAGATCGCATATCATACATAGATTATTTCGCCTCTACTATAGAGTATGTCCCAAATGTGGTCGCTCATGAAAATGGGAAACTAACCAAAGATGCGATCATGCATGTACTTGTGCCCAGATTATTCAATCCCAATAAAGCAGCAATTGATGATTCTAAACATTTAACAAAGTATACGGGCGTTTTCTATGCAGATGCTTCTATGGGTGTGTCGTTTGCCTTAGGTTATGTAGGTGATTTTTACATAGATTTTGGTCCTTTTTGGATGTTATTTGCACTTTTTATCTTCGGAAAATGTATTGGGTTCATCATAAGGTCCATTTATAGAACATCGCTCAATACGTTTTGGTCTATGGCCATTATGATACCCTTATTTATTCTATTATATAAATATGAAAATGCATTAATTAAATTTGTTGGTAATCTTATCGTGTTCTGGATTGTAGCCACGCTGTTTAATAAATATGTATGTTCTAAAATTGATAGATACTTAAAAATACAATGAATATAAAAGTTACTTATTTTTTTAGAAAACCCTACCAAGACTATTTTAGTATTGAAAACGTGTTTAAAATAGTGCAGCAAGCGCTACCAAATAAGATAGCAATACATAATTATCATTTAAAATATTATAGTACTGGTGTTATAAAAAGATTAAAAAGTTGTTTTGAGGTTTTAAAACAATTAGCAGACGTAAACCATGTCACGGGAGACATTCATTACGTGACTTATTTTATGCCCAAAAAGAATACCATTTTGACGATTCATGACTTGGCACCATTAGTAAACAGTAAGGGGGTAAAGCATACATTACTTAAGTTTTTTTGGTACCAATTACCCATAAAATCAGTTAAATATGTTACAGTTATTTCAAATTATACAAAATTAGCTTTACTTGATATCATTTCTATAAACCCAGAAAAAATTAAAGTAATTCATAATCCATTATCTAATGAGTTAAAATTTCAGCCTAAGGACAAAGTTGGAAATGTCCCAGTACTTTTGCAAGTAGGAACAAGCTATAATAAAAATTTGGAGGGTTTAATTGAAGCCATTAAAGGATTAAAAGTAGAGTTGATGGTTATAGGCAAGTTGTCTGATGATCAATTGGATAAATTAAATAGTTCTTCAATAATCTATAAAAATGCCTATAACTTAGAATTTGAAGAAGTGATCTCACTTTATGTTAAATCAGATCTCGTTTGTTTTGCTTCTTTTTATGAAGGTTTTGGTTTGCCTATTTTAGAAGCTCAAAGCATAGGAAGGCCAGTAATTACATCTAATAAATGTGCAATGCCAGAAGTGGCTGGTGATGGTGCTGTTTTAATTGATCCATCAAATATCAAAGCCTATAGAGAGGCTATACAATCCATTTTATCAAATCGCGAACAAAGAGAGGTATTAATAAAAAATGGTTTAAAAAACATAGAGAGATTTTCAGCCTCTAAAATAGCTAATCAATATATGGATCTTTACAAATCAATGGTGGCAAATGCATAAACAAAAAACGATTTTGGCTTTTATAGATTGGTATCGACCTGGATACAAAGCTGGAGGCACAATAACTGCATTTGGAAATTTTGTAGACTATCTAGAAAAAGATTTTAACTTCAAAATTGTAACCAGAAATACAGACTATGGAGACGATCAACCTTTTAGCTCTATTGTCTCAAACAAGTGGATAAAAACAGGAAATACGAACAGTTATTATATATCGCAATCTCAACTTTCCTCTAAAACTATTAAAAATATCATCAAGACTACGGAATATGATATTTTATACGTAAACGGAATGTTCTCATTTTACTTTTCAATTTTACCAATAGCTTTTTCAAAAGGTAAAAAAACCATAGTGAATCCACATGGAATGCTATCATCTCAAGCGTTTAGTGTTAAACCTTTGAAGAAAACAATTTTTCTAAAAATTTTTAACACCTTTAAGGTCTATAAGAATATTATTTTTCATGCTGCTAATACCGAAGAAGCTTCTATGATAAATGATAAAATCAAGATTTGTAATGCAATTAAGGTTGCAAACCAATTTCCAAGAAAAATAAAAAATACCGTTGCAAAAAAAAACATACTGAATGATCCAATTCGCCTTGTCAATGTGGCACGAATAGCTCAAGAGAAAGGGACATTGAAGATGATCGAGGCACTTCAAAATATTCAAGCAGAAATTATATTGGATATCTATGGACCAGTATACGATCAAGAGTATTGGGAGAAATGCAAAAACGCTGTTAATAAACTTCCCAAGCATGTGACAGTAAACCACAAAGGTTTCATTGATAGTGAGTTGGTGCTCGAGGTTATAAAAGGGTATGATTTTTTCATTTTACTTTCCGAAGGAGAAAATTTTGGACATTCTATTTTAGAAGCATTATCTGTTGGTTGTCCTGTGATAATATCAAACAATACACCTTGGAAAGACTTGAAATTAAAAAGTATTGGATGGAATGTAGATATTAACAGCAATAAGGAAATAGAAAACGTTTTTGATGAGATTTTCAATATGAATGAAGATAGCTATAAAGAAATGGTTAAACAATCCTTTATATTTGCCAAGAATTTTTCAGAAGACAAAGAGCTTCTCAATCACAACAAAAACTTATTTTTATAAAATTATATAGAAGTATGAAAAGAATTTTAGTAACAGGAGGAGCGGGTTTTGTAGGTTCTCATTTATGTGAACGTTTATTAAACGAAGGCAATGAGGTTATTTGTTTAGATAATTACTTTACAGGTAGCAAGAAAAATATAGAACATTTAATGGATAACAACTATTTTGAATTGGTGCGACATGACGTTATCAATCCTTATATGGTTGAGGTAGATGAAATCTATAATTTAGCGTGTCCTGCATCACCAGTGCATTATCAATATAATCCTATTAAAACGATTAAGACTTCTGTAATGGGAGCAATTAACATGTTGGGTTTGGCTAAGCGCGTCAAAGCAAAAATCTTGCAAGCCTCTACTAGTGAGGTTTATGGCGATCCTGCGATACACCCACAACCAGAATCGTATTGGGGAAATGTAAACCCTATTGGGTTACGTTCGTGTTATGACGAAGGTAAACGTTGTGCAGAGACTTTGTTTATGGATTATCATATTCAGAATAAAGTAAAAATAAAAATCATTAGAATTTTTAATACCTACGGTCCAAATATGAACCCTAATGATGGTAGAGTGGTCTCTAATTTTATTGTTCAGGCTTTAAAAGGAGAGGACATCACCATATTTGGGGATGGCATGCAGACGCGCAGTTTTCAGTATGTTGATGATTTAATTGAAGGTACAGTTAGAATGATGAACAGTAGAGATGGTTTTGTTGGACCTGTAAATATTGGAAATCCGCATGAATTTACTATGCTGGAATTAGCCAATAAAGTGATTGAACTTACAAATTCCAATTCAAAATTGGTATATCTGCCATTACCTCAAGATGATCCATTGCAGCGTCAGCCTATTATTGATTTAGCAAAAAAGGAACTTAATAATTGGTCTCCAAAAGTAGAACTAGAACAAGGTTTGACTAAAACCATCGCTTATTTTGACACCTTATTAAAAGACTAATTGAAAGTAGATTTATCATCATATAATAACAGTTGGTACCAACCAGGATCTCGTGTAAAACGTTTGTTATGGTATTTTGTAAATGAATTATTTTTCAAGAGTGGTTTTTTTCCGATATCTGGATTAAAAGTATTTTGGTTAAGATTGTTTGGTGCAAAAATAGGAGCAGGAGTGACCATAAAACCTAATGTTAACATTAAATACCCTTGGAAATTATCCATTGACGACCACTGTTGGATTGGTGAATCTGTTTGGATAGATAATCTAGATAACGTCACGATAGAATCTAACGTGTGCTTATCCCAGGGCGTATTTTTGCTCTGCGGAAATCATAATTATAAATCCCAATCCTTCGATTTGATAGTAAAACCCATCTTTTTAAAACAAGGTGCGTGGATTGGTGCAAAAAGTATCATTGGACCCGGAGTAACCGTTCATGACCATGCAGTATTATCAATTGGGTCAACCGCAAGTACAAATTTAGAAGCTTATGGAATCTATAGAGGAAATCCTGCACAAAAAATTAAAGAACGTGTGATTGAAAATTAAGAAATGAAAGTATCTATAATCACAGCAACATACAATAGTGCAAAAACGCTTGAGGTTTGCATGTCTTCAGTTTTAAATCAAACGTATAATGATATTGAGTATATTATTATCGACGGAAATTCTAACGACGAAACACTTTCATTAATCAAAGCAGCATCAGATAAGTATAAGAACATCAAATGTATTTCAGAACCTGATAAAGGTATTTATGATGCCTTAAATAAAGGGATTAATAAAGCTACTGGTGATATTCTAGGATTTGTGCATTCTGATGATTATTTGGCAGACAAAACTGTTATTGAGGATATTGCGAATTCTTTTATCAAATCCAATGTTGATGGTGTTTACGGAGATTTACATTATGTGTCTTTTGAGAATACCGATGTTATTGTAAGAAACTGGATGAGTCAACCCTTTAAAGCCCGATTATTAAATAGAGGATGGATGCCAGCTCATCCAACTTTATTTTTAAGACGTCAAGTTTATCTTGAGAAAGGACTCTTTAATTTAGATTATAAAATAGCTGCAGATTACGATTTTGTCTTAAGGATTTTTAAATCCCAAAACTATAGATTTCATTATTTGCCTAAAGTAATTACAAAAATGAGAGTTGGTGGTGCCAGTAATAAAAGTTTAAAAAGCATCATCAATAAAACAAGGGAAGATTACAAGGCATTAAAATTAAACGGGTTAAAATTTCCTGCAAAAGTTGTGTTATCAAAAAACTTATCTAAAATTCCTCAATGGTTTAAAAAGTAGAATTCAACTATTTTAATCAGTTTTGAATACTAAATTATTCAATCATATCAATAGATATTAAGCATTGAACTGCCAATCCATTAAATAGGATTGTTACGTTTTTTACCCGATTTTTTGCTTAAAATGAGAGTTTCAAACTATATTTGCGATATAAAAAAGAAACCCAAACGTATTTTTTATATTAATTTGTTGAAATGATAAAAGAATTACTTGAGAATTTTAATCCTCTTGATCATCAAGCATTTTGGCTATTTGGAGCTGCATTTATTGCAATGATAGTTTCTATGAGTACATTTCCTGCAATTTTTAATATTTCTGAAGCAAAACATCTTATGGATGAACCTGGCGAAAGAAGTAGTCACTCTAAGAAGACGCCAAATCTTGGAGGTGTTGGTATTTATATTAGTTTGGTTGTGGTAATTACATTGATAGGAGGTGCTCTTGATACCAAAATATTAATGCTCATTCTAGGAAGTTTGACCATACTTTTTTTCTTGGGTCTTAAAGATGATTTGCTCATACTTTCCCCTAGAAAAAAACTATTTGGGCAAATTATAGCAGCAATGGTATTGATTGTTTTTACAGATACTAGAATAATAGGTTTGTCTGGTTTGTTTGGAGTTTCCGTTATGCCATATTGGCTTTCTGTAGGTTTTACCTTATTTGTTTATATACTTATAATTAATGCCTACAATTTGATTGATGGGGTTGATGGGTTGGCAGGATCTTTAGCACTAATAGCCTCTGCAGCTTTTGCTTTTATTGCCATAAAAACTGAAGATATCACGATGGCTACTACAGCTGTGGCAACTGTAGGGGCTCTAATCCCTTTTTTGAGACTGAACTTATCAAAGAATAAGAAAATTTTTATGGGCGATACAGGCTCAATGCTTGTAGGTTTTTTAGTAGCTTTTTATTCGGTTAGATTTATAGGCACCATTCAAGGCAATCCAACATCTTTATTTTTTAACTCAGCTCCGGTCATGGCATTATCTATTGTGTTTTTTCCTTTATTGGATACCTTTAGGATTTTTGCCATAAGGCTTTTGATTTTTAAGAAAAGTCCATTTTCAGCAGATAAAAATCATTTGCATCATCGATTTTTAGATTTAGGTTTTTCTCATAGGCAAACTACATCTTTCATTGTGATTTTAAATGTAATGTTGATCACATTTTCATATACGATTAGACATATAGATATTCACTTTCAATTCTTTTTGTTAATTGTTGTTGGGACTTTTTTATATTCTTCATTATTTATTTACAATTGGCTAGTAGTAAACAAATGGTTACCGGAATTTCTCAGGCCTTAAATACCTTGTCTTTTTAAAAATAGCTTTAACTTTTGTTAATCTTTTATTTGCGATTATATTTGCAGGTATTTTAATGCAAAATTAAATGAGAAATATTTTAGTTATTGGCTTACTTTTATTGATATTTGGCTCTTGTGCTTCAAAGAAAGACATCTTGTATTTACAAGATTCTGCTGAATATAACAATTCTGCTTTAAACTATTCGGTGCCCAAAATTCAGCCTAACGATATTCTTAAAATTGAAATTGGAGCATTGATTGAAGAGTCTGCGATACCTTATAACAGAAGTCAAGCTGGAACTGGAGGCGCAAGTATCGAGATTATGCAGTTGGAAGGATATTTGGTTTCAGAAGAAAATACTATAAATTTTCCAATATTGGGAATTCTTTCTACAAAGGATAAAACGGTTAAGGAATTTGAGAATCATTTAAAAAAAGAGTTGCAAGATGGTGGGCACTTTAAGTCACCATCTGTTAGTATAAGGTTATTAAATGCAAAAGTTGCAATTTTAGGTGAAGTGAATTCTCCAGGGACATATAATTTTACAGAGCAAAATATCTCATTGTTTCAAGCGTTGGGTTATGCGGGTGATTTAACCATAAATGGAAAAAGAGAAGACATCATATTTATTAGGGAAACAAATGGTAATAGAACAATATCACATATTGATTTAACTTCGGCAGAGTTTTTGAACAGTGAGTTTAATCAAATAAGGCCCAATGATGTGATTATAGTAAACCCAAATGCTCCAAAAATTAAAAGTGCAGGATTTGTAGGTAATGCATCTTCGGTTATTGCTGTAGTTTCTATTCTCCTAAGTACTGTTATTTTAATTACAAGATAAATGGCTAATCAAGAATATAATACGTTTACACCTAAAAGAAAAGATCAAGGTGAAACTATAAAATTAGAAATACGAAAGTATTTTCGCTATTGGTATTGGTTTGCTTTAGGTGTTTTATTAGCCCTTATAGGAGGGAATCTTTATTTGAGATATACGCCAAAAATATATAGTTCTGCTGCAAAAATTAAAATTTTAAATAAAACTAAAGGTCTAGAGTTGCCCTCATCTGCTTTTGTTTTTAACAGGTCCAATATTAATTTAGAAAATGAAATAGAGATTTTAAAATCTTATAGGATCATTGAAGATGTTGTTAAAGAATTGGATTTAACAATGTCTTTTTATGAAGAAGGAAATGTTTTGACCACAGAAATTGATAGATTTCCATTTAAAGTCACTAAAAGAGTTAGTAACGACAGTATTAATTCATATAAGTCTTATAGAATAGTTGTTAATAAAAATTCCTTTGCTGTAAGTTCAGGAGCTTCAGAAAAAGCAGTAATTATTGATAATTTTAATTCATACAACATAGATCACGATTTCCCATTTGAACTTTCAGCAGATAATGTTTCAAGCATGAGTGATATAGTGGGGAAAACATATATACTAAGATTTATTCCCGTTTCTAGTGCTACAATGCAGCTTAAAGGTAGAGTGGGTGTTGGTATGCTAGGTAAAGGGAGTGACTTGCTTAGCTTAAGTTATACTAGTCAGAGTAGGAATAAATCAGAACGAATCCTGAATACTCTTATTGATGTGTTTGATGAGGATGGTATTTCAGACAGGCGACAAGTTTCTGAGCGTACTATAGATTTTATTAATGAACGTTTTAAATATTTAGCCCAAGAGTTGGATTCTATAGAAGTAGGTATAAAAGATTTTAAAAAATCTAATAATTTAATTAATATAGAATCTGATGCAGAATTGGGATTGTCTCAACGAACCATGACTGAAGACCAAGTATTTGAAATCGAAAATCAATTGATTATTTCAGATTTGATGAAGGATAATTTAGTTTCAGAAAATTCAAAAACCGAATTGTTACCTGCAAATATAGGTATCAATGATGCAAATATTAATGTATTGATAAATCAATATAATGAATTGGTTTCAGAAAAAGAAAAATTAGGCGCAAGTGCTCTGGGTAATAATCCAACAGTACAAATATTAAATGATAAGCTTGAAGATGTTCAGGCAAATATAAAGGCATCATTATCGGCTTATAATACGCAATTAGAGTCAACTAAGCAGCAATTAGTCAAGCGTAATCAAAAATATGCTTACCAAGTATCTAGTTTGCCTTTAAAAGAGAAACTTTTAAGGTCTAGAGAACGTGAGCAAGCTATTAAGCAAAGTTTATATCTTTTCTTATTACAAAAAAGAGAAGAAGCTGCTATAAATTTGGCTATAACAGAACCATCGATAAAAGTTGTTGAATATGCATTATCTAGTGGAGGGCCAATTTCTCCAAATTCACGGAGCATATATATGATGGCTTTGTTAGCTGGATTTCTTGTTCCTTTTGGAGGGATTTACATCTTTAATTTGTTAGATACCAAAATTAAAGGAAAAGACGACGTTAATTCTTTAATCGATAATATCCCAGTACTTGCTGAGCTTCCAAAAATAAAAAGTAAAAATTTAGTATTTGATAATCCAACAGATCGATCAGTTCAATCTGAAGCATTTAGAATATTAAGTTCAAATGTAGAGTTTATCTTACCTCCTAATGATGATTCAAATCCAAAAGGAAAAGTGATTTATTGTACTTCAACTATAAAAGGGGAAGGTAAAACTTATACAGCGCTTAATTTATCTTTAGCACTATCAAGTATAAATAAGAAAGTATTATTGATAGGTGCTGATTTAAGAAACCCTCAAATTCACACTTATGTTTCAAAAGATAAAAATGAAAAAGGACTGTCAAATTATTTATATGAAGATTTATTTAATTGGAAAAATATCTTAGTTAAAGGTTTTGATAAGCATCCTAATCACGATCTTCTATTATCTGGAAGTATTCCTCCAAACCCAACCCAGCTTTTAACAAATGGTCGTTTTAAAACGCTCATAAATGAAGCTAAAGAAATTTATGATTACATAATTGTTGATACAGCTCCAACTATTTTGGTAACAGATACGATGTTGATTTCTAGATTAGCAGATGCAACTATTTATCTATTGAGAGCAGGCTATACTGAGAAAAATTTGATAGAATTTTCTAAAGGTTTAAGTGATAGTGGGAAATTGAAAAACGTAGCCTACGTCATTAACGGGGTTGGAGATAACAGGTCTTATGGTTATTCCTACAATTACGGTTATGGGTATGGTTATGGTAATAATGACTAATATTAGCTATTAGCAATATCTTTTAATTGTTTAATGGTTTCTGTTTGGTCATTACTTTTGAATACATGACTACCAGCAACAAAAACATCAGCTCCTGCATCAACAAGTTGCTTAATATTTTGATCTGTTACGCCACCATCAATCTCAATAAGAGTATTTAAACCTTGATCGTCTATCATCTTACGTAATTTTTTGATACGATTATAGGTTATATCTTCAAATTTTTGACCCCCAAAACCTGGGTTAATTGACATTAATAGAATCATATAGCATTCTGGTAATATGTCTTCTAAAACTGAAACAGGAGTCGTTAAATTAAGTACAATGCCCGCTTTGCAACCCGCATCTTTAATTTGCCTCAATGTTCTATGTAAGTGTACGGTCGATTCGTGATGGACTGTAATAATATCTGCTCCTACTTTTGCGAATTCTTCAATATATCGTTCTGGTTTTTCTATCATTAAATGCACATCTAATGGTTTTCTAGCATGCTTTTTAATTGCTTGAATAACAGGCATTCCATAAGATATATTTGGGACAAAATGTCCATCCATGACATCAATATGAAACCAATCGGCTTCACTGTTATTCACCATTTCTACATCACGTTGAAGATTACCAAAGTCGGCAGCTAGCATTGAAGGGGCAATTAATTTTTGAGACATTTTTACGCAATTTAATTAGATTCAAAGATATGTAAAAAAATAAGTTTGATATAATTGAATTTGATTTGAGATATTTAATTGGAGGTAAATTTCCGAAGAATATAAAATCAATACTTTATTACATTAACAGCTGATATTTAAAAAATGAACCCAGAGTAATCAGCTCTGGGTTCTTTCATCAATCAAAAAACGAACAGTTATGTTATTAACTGTTGTTGTCTTTATTTAGTCGTAATATATCTTAATTACTAACCTAAATATGTTTTTAATATTTTACTTCTAGATGTGTGTTTTAATCTACGAATTGCCTTTTCTTTGATTTGTCTTACACGCTCTCGGGTTAAATCAAATGTTTCACCTATTTCCTCTAAAGTCATTGGGTGTTGATTCCCAAGACCAAAATACAAACGAATAACGTCAGCTTCACGAGGTGTTAAGGTTTCTAGAGCGCGTTCTATTTCAGTACGCAAAGATTCATGTAATAAATCACGATCAGGATTTGGTGACTCACCACTACGTAAAACGTCGTAAAGATTAGAATCTTCACCTTCAACTAAAGGTGCATCCATTGAGACGTGACGTCCAGAATTTTTCATCGACTCTTTAACATCGTTAATAGTCATATCCAATTCTTTTGCAATCTCTTCTGCACTTGGCGGGCGCTCATGGCTTTGCTCTAAAAACGCAAAGGTTTTATTGATTTTGTTTATAGATCCAATTTTGTTTAATGGTAACCTAACAATACGAGATTGCTCAGCCAAAGCTTGTAATATCGATTGACGAATCCACCAAACAGCATAAGATATAAATTTGAACCCACGGGTTTCATCAAAACGCTGGGCAGCTTTGATTAATCCTAAATTACCTTCATTAATTAAATCTGGCAACGTTAATCCTTGATTTTGATATTGTTTTGCTACGGAAACAACAAAACGCAAGTTGGCTTTTGTTAGTTTTTCTAGAGCCAGTTGATCTCCTGCTTTGATGCGTTGAGCTAATTCAACTTCTTCATCTGCAGTGATTAAATCAACTTTACCTATTTCTTGTAAGTATTTGTCTAACGACGCAGTTTCTCTGTTAGTAACCTGCTTCGTAATTTTTAGCTGTCTCATTTAATTTTTCTTTTAAAATTTGGGTAAACAATCGTACTATAAGGGTAATGTACCATATAGTTATACGTAACAAGTGCTAAAAAAGTTACACGAAAAGTGGTTTTTTTTTAAATTTTAATTAATTTCTTATCGTTAAGGTTAATGTCATCAAGCATTTCGTTCGTGAACTTGTAATGACCTCTCGTTGTAATTAATCTAAATCTTGATGACTTAAGTGTGCTTAAAGTGTTTAGAAATAGCCACTTTGATTTTAATAATTTTGGTTTTTCACTTTTTAAACTAATGTCAAAATAGTGTTTTCTTCCTTCTTTAGTGGCTACAATGTCTGGAGTGATTGAAATGTCACTTCCTTTTTTTGCATAAGATTTTGGAGTTTCATAACCTTCGGTATCTGCTTTGATGTTTTCAAAACCATGTTGCTCTAGGTACTCCACTGAATTGTCTAAAATGTCCTTGTATTTTACTTTGTCTGCTTGTATCATAGCTAGTAAACTACGGAAAAATTATGAGTTTTGCAAATTTATTAGTCGTTTTTTTAAAAACGATAATCAATACCAGTGCTTATTGAGAGAATATATGGTGTATAGTCAATAGTATTTGAAATAGGTTTTATTTGATAATAAAAGTTTGTCTCTAAGTTAATATAAAATCTATCTAGTAACTTGTGTTCTATACCTAATCCGAAATTTATTGATATGACATCATCATATTCAATAGATATTGGATTGTTTGATTGACTTTCTTTCAATATAAAATAACTTGTACCAGCTGTAAGGTATGGATTGAAAGTCTTATCTCTAAATAAATATTTGACTTCTAAAGGGATTTCAAGATATTTAACTGTGTTATTTATGCCATCAACACTTTGCATTAAACTAAGTGATTTTGCGCCAGTCCTTATAAAACTGTTTTTTGTCATTCTTACGCCAAGTAAAATTCCATAATTTGTTGACATATTATCTTTAGTCTCTGCATTGAAAGCACCATAGTTAGAGATGATAAACTGAGGGTTAATACTCCATCTAGCTTCACGTTGTTTTAAGCTGTCTTTTGCTTTCTCTTCAATATCTTCAGAATCTAAAGTTTGTTTTTTAGCTAATGAGTCTGTTTTTTTATTGAGATTTTCTTTTAAATTATTTTGATCTCCAAGATTATTATCTTCTTCCTTTGAATTTTTTGATGTAATTAATTTGTCGTTGTTGTTATCGTTGTAGTTTTTACTGTCGTTTTCCTTGTCCTTTTCGTTGTTGTTGTTGTTGTTGTTGTTGTTGTTGTTGTTGTTGTTGTTGTTGTTGTTGTTGTTGTTGTTGTTGCCAGGAGGGTTAATCTTCTCTTTCTTTATTGTATTTGTATCATCAAATTTAGTAACCCTATTTTCCTTATTATGATCTTGTTTTTGGGATTTGGGTTTTTCATTATTACTTTTAGAATCTTTATCGACAGGTTTTTCTGATTTATCAATTTTAGATAAGTTTGAATTTTCTCCAACATCAATTATATTAGAATCCCTTTCTGAAATTTTATTCACATCAATTGTCTCAAGATGTCCTTTTTCAGAATTAATTTTAAAATCAATAGAGTCAGTAATTTTGGTTTGATTATCAACTTCCTTTTTATTCTCGCTATTTTCTTTATCAAAAACAATGTTTGTTTCATTATTAAATTCAACATTTTTAGAAGATGTTGAATCTTTAAACTGATTAAATATTAATATTAAAATAACCAATGCAGAAACACCAGAAAAGAAATACCAAAATAATAAACCCCTTCTTTTCTTTTTAAGTTTATTCTCAATTCCTTCCCAAACAAAATCATCAGGACTTGATTTTAGGCCATCGAGCTTGCTCTTAAGAGCAGATCCTATATCTTGATTATCTTTCATTTTGTAGTTTTAGAATTAAATATTGTAGGATTTAAATCTATTATCCTTTGCTTTAATATTAATTTGGCTCTGTGTAAATTAGATTTAGAGGTATTAACGCTTATATTTAATAACTCTGCAATTTCTTGATGTTTATATTGATCTAGTTCATAAAGATTAAATACCATGCGATATCTTGTTGGTAATTCTTGGATGCACTCTAAGATTTTATCTAATGGTACACTATCAATATCCACAGTGTTTATTGTAGTATCTTCAATAATCTCATCATTAATTTCTATATTAATTGGTGTCTTTTTTTTGTACTTATCTATTGCCTTATAAATTGTAATTCGTTTCATCCAGCCTTCAAAAGATCCAGAACCTTTGTAAGATTTAATACTTTTAAATATCTCTAGAAATGAATCTTGTAAATTGTCTTGAGCCTCTTCTTTGTTTTTGCAATATTTTAAGCATAAAATAAACAGGTCATCCTTATACAGCGAGTATAATTGACTTTGTGCCTTTAAATTATTGCGCTTACAGGCTTTTATTATTTGTTGTAAATCCAAATAGATGCTCTAGTTGTAAATTAATTTATACTTAAAAAAGTCAATTTATAATTTTAAATAATTTATGTATTCTTAATTTAGTTTTTTACCATACTTTTTTGATTATTTTCAAATTGTTGGTTAGCGTGGAGATTAATCACAGCTTATTGATTGTAAATTTATTATTGCAATATAGAATTCATCGTCTTCGGTATCTTCCTCAATTCCAAAGTCATTTATTCTTACATAGATACTTTGGTTTTCTTCGGAATTTAAATATACCTCACTAGAAACTATTGGATTTATTTCTAATTGTGCATCATCTTCGGTCTCATAAAATAGAATTGGTAGTTCGTCATCAAGTTCAAGAGTATCAAAAATACATTCTGAATAATCATCAAATATAAACTCTGAAACGCCTTCCCCTTGCTCAAGTTCACATTCTTCAAAACTAAAATTACCACAATCTGTAAAATTGAGATCACATCTTCGGTTTAAAATAAGTTCTCGATCTTGATTGGTCAACTGTAACGTGTTTTCATCAAGATATGTAACCTTCCAGTCAAAATTGAAAAACGCTCCAATTTCAGTATCATCAATAATACTTATATTGATATGTAATTCATTTTCAATAAATAATGGAGACCATGAGCCAAACAAAAGTTCATCCTCTAGATTTAAAGAAGTAAAACCATAATTCTGATAAAAATAACCTCCTAAATAAGGATTTTCATCATTGTAACTATATCCAATCTTTAGCGGACAATTTTGTATAAATGTGTTACACTCCATTAATATTTCTTCGTTAAGGCAATTGTCTATAGCTACTTTTAGTTCTTCAGTAGTATTGATTATGATTTCCTCACCAGATTCTAAAGTTCCAGTAATTGGAAAACTAATACTAGTAGAATAATCTATTTCCAAATTTCCAAGAATAGAACTAAACTGTTCATCATCTAATATGAAATTAGTGGAAACGTACACATCACTATCATCAAAAATAAAAAGTGTCAAGGGATAAATAAAATCTATACATGCAATACTCTCGTCTGGTCGAGCTTCATCATTTGTGATGCCCTTAACGTTATCATATAAATCAGAATCTGAGCGTATCACTTCAACACTGTCAATATCTATGGTTGCAGAGAGATTATCATCTTGGTCATAGGAGCAAGATGACAAGAAAATAAATAATGCTAGAATCGATAACTTTAATAGTTTCATGGTACCTTCTTTACCTATAGTCTACAATATTTAAAAAAGGTTGCGTGAAATCATAAAAAAAATCGTTTCAGCAATGAAACGATTTTTAATTTTTAAACATTATTGAAGTTTTAAACCCTCACATGGCCATCTCCAAACACATAATATTTGTTGGTAACCAACTGTTTTAATCCCAGTGGACCTCTATGATGCAGCTTATCTGTGCTTATCGCTAATTCTGCACCAACACCCATTTGTCCACCATCGGTAAATCTCGTCGAGGCGTTGTGGTAGACTGCAGCACTATCTACACGTTCCATAAATTTTTTAGCTAGTTCTTTATCTTCAGTAATTATAGAAGCAGAATGTCCTCCAGAATACGTATTGACCATTTCAATAGCCTCATCTGCACCATCAACTTGTGCAATCAATAACTTCATAGCTAAAAATTCCTCATACCAAATAGCCTCATTGTCAATGATTTTTTCTTCGGAAAGCGTCTCGCTCACCTTTTCATCTACAACGATTTCAACTTTAAGTTTAGATAAAATGGAGTGTAGCTCTCTAAGTTTGATAGCAAGATTAGGTAGATTCTTATCAATCAAAACCTTATCCAATGCATTGCATCCTGAGATTTTATCGGTTTTTGCATTAATGATGACTTTTACTGCCTTTAGCCAATCTGCATTTTCAGCAACATATAAAAAGTTATTACCGCGTCCACTTATGAGTACAGCACAATTAGCATTGTCCTTAACAAATTTGATCAACCGCTCTCCACCTCTTGGTACAATAAGATCTAACTTCTCAGTAGGATTTTTCAAAAAAGCTTGGGTTTCATCTCTATTAAAATGTAAGAGTTTAATCCAATCTTTTGAAAGACCATTGGTTTCTAAAGCTTCATGCCAGCATTTTTCAAGAATAATGTTACTATTTTTAGCTTCTTTACCACCTTTCAATAGTATTTTGTTATTTGCCTTAAATGCTAGAACCGCAGCTTCAATAGTCACATCTGGACGCGACTCATAGATAATCATAATGGTTCCAAAAGGAGCAGTTTTATTAGTAATTTGTAATCCGCTATCCAGAGTAAGGTCAGAAATCTCTTGTCCTACAGGATCATTTTGGGATTTTACTTCTTTAATAGCTCTAATCATGTCATCAATTTTAGACTCATTGACAACCAATCTATCATAAAGCGCTTTATCATCTTTGTCAAAAGCAGATAAATCTTTTTGATTTTCTATTAATATGTGCTTACGCTCTCTATCAATAATGTCAATCATAGATTGGAGTACGTTGTTTTTTATTTTTGAACTTAAAAGTTCCATAATCTCTTTCTTTTTTTAATTAATAAATTTTGTTCCTACAGGCTTGTTATTGAGAATGTCAATAATCACATTTTGGCGTTTACCGTTAGCGATGTATGTAGGAATGTTTTTTCTCGCAGAGCCTTTGGCAATCTTTAACTTTGAAGCCATTCCGCCACGACCTTCTCCTTCTTTTTTGTTAGAGGCTTTAACGTATTGCTCTACATTTTCACCAACTTTAACTTCGTTTAGTTTTTTAGAACCTTCATCGTCTGGGTGCCCTGTGTAGAGTCCATCTGTATCAGATAGAATAATAAGGCGATCTGCATCTATCAATTCTGCAACTAAACTTGCCAACTCATCATTATCTGAAAACATTGACATGGTCAAAGAGACCGCATCATCTTCATTGGCAATGGGAATGATACCTTCGGAAAGTAATCCTTCATAACAATTAATCATGTTATCTCGGTGCAATCCTATGTCAAAATCTCTTTTCGTGGCTAGTACTTGCGCGCAGCGCATTCCGTAGTCATGAAAAATACTATAATAATGACGCATCATACGCGGTTGCCCAACCGAAGAATAGACCTGGCGTCTAATAGAAGGATCTTTAATACTGGTTTCGCCCAATATCTCCTTTCCTGCCATTGCAGATCCAGAGGACACAAGGATGACCATGATTTCTTCTTCATATAATACAGAAATTTGTCTTACAAGCTCTCTTAAAACCGGACCAAATATTCTGTTATCTCTGTTTGTTAATACGTTGGTTCCAACTTTTACGACCACACGTTTTATATCACTATCCATAATTATTTTTCTTTTCCTAATTCAACAGCTCTATCAAAGGCTGCATAAGCAGCATCCTTTATGAGTGTTTTTATATTATTGTCTTCCATAGAATCAATAGCAGCTTGGGTTGTGCCACCTTTTGAAGCCACTTTGTCTATCCATGATTTTGGAGAGATATCATTTTCATTAAAGAGTGCTATGGCTCCCTCAAAAGTACTGCTAACCAAAACTTTCGAGTCGTAATCTGAGAATCCCATTTGCAACGCTGCTTCTAACATAGACTGCATAAAATAAAATACATATGCTGGTCCACTTCCTGAAATTCCCGTAGACGCATCAATAAAATTCTCTGTACTTACATGTATAGAAGTACCTGTCGTGTCTAAAAGGTTTCTCACCATAATGAGCTCTACTTTAGAGACTTCGCCAGACTCTGTATAAGATGTCACGCCTTTACCAACCTGAGCTGGCAAATTGGGCATCGTTCTTATTACCTTTTTGGCCTCTAGTTGTTCTTTAATTGTGTCTATGGTTACACCTGCCATTAAGGATACCATAATTTGGTGGTCACTTAACATAGGTTTCATTTGTTCAAAAAGAGAAGCACTGTGATAGGGTTTTACTGCTATGAAAACAATATGTGATTTTGGAAGGCAATCTTCCAAATTGTCATAAACATCAAACCTTCCGTCTTTTCTTAAGGTTTCAATTTTTTTTGGATCCGTATCGTAAATACGTAATTTGTGTTTACTTAAAAGGGGAGAACTTGACATGCCTTCGGCATAAGTTAATCCCATATTTCCTGCTCCAATAACTAATACTTTCATGTTTTTTCATTGTAATTCACTCTATATAGAGCAATTACCGTACGATAGTACCGATTTGTAGATTTTATTATGGGAATTAATAGATACTCAAGTAATAGAGTGATTTTTTAGGATTTTGTAAATTTTAAACACTGTAGCTTATGAATCCTTAAATTAAAATATTTCTAAATTTGATTAAGGTGACAGTGTGTCGGTGACAAAAATGGGAAAAAGCAATTTAAATAGTAATTGATTTTAAGAATAAAGAGGTCTCTTGATTACTCAAAATCTAAAATAGAAGATGCTTCAATAAGCTTTCGCAGAGCATCAATTTTGTTTTGAATTTTATTGAAGAAAGTCAATTTTTCTTTTTCTCCAGCTGTATTAAGAAGTTTAGAACTTTGTAATTGCTTTTTCAAGAACGCTTCAGCTTCGAGACAAGTTAATTTATCTGAAGTTTGAAAGTATGATAAAATCGTAAATGGCACAAAAAGCGACTGTTGGTTTGGGGTGCTTACCAACACGTTGTTATTCATTAAAAGCAATTCATTGTAATAAAATAAATAATTTTGTGTGTCTGCTTTAACGTTTTCTGAAATTTGAAGAATTAACGCTTTTAAATCCACGCATAATTGTAAAGCAGTACCATTTGAAAGATGACCAGCCTGATTGTAAAAATGAATCTGCTTTAAGGTGCTATTGATTGTTGTAACATCCCAAATTTCTATCGTATTTAAGTTTTTATAAAGTCGCCCTAATGCTTTTGCTGATTTTACGGTTTCTACCTTTGGCGAGAATGATTCAAAATCTTTATTGTAAAAATCAATATCCAAAAGTTTCAGCCAAACATACATTTTAAAACGACTTAAAAGGTTATTCTCTAAGGTGTAAAATAAGGGAATGTCTTTTGCTGAATATAAAATTCGGCTCTCCTTTTGATGCAGTAAAGGTTGTAAGGACTCGTATGATGTATTGAAGTAGTTTTGCAACTCTACTTCGTTGTGAATTGGCTTCGTTTTCTCAACAGCGATGATATCATCCTTAGTATTTTCAAACAGACGATCAAGCGATAAATTATAATATTTTGCCAGGATCACACTTTCTTCTAATGAGAATTTACTTTTAAGGCTCGTTCTCCTATGTGCAGCATCATAACTCATATCTAGCGCAGTTGCAACAGCATCAATTAATGATATACCTGCTGGTAACCCAACTTTTAATTTCTCTAATAATTGCTTTTGAAACATATCCCAATATATAATAATTTGTGATTATCGCAAAAAATAGATTTGTGATTCGTGATTTTAGGGCTATTAGATGTGTTTATAGCAATAATTTTGGATTGAATTTAAAACTCTGAACTATGAAAAAAAATATCATCTTTATCTTTATTGTTCTTCTTGCAACTTCATCACTTGTTCAATCACAAAATACTAATGAAAGAAAATTGCGTTTCCCGGTTTGGATAACACATAGCCAAAATTCTGATATTATAGGACTGTCGTTAGCTGCTTTTCCTAAAGGAGTTATAGAAAAAGATACTACCTTAACTCGAACTTATGGTATTCGATTTGAAGCTTCTCTAATTGCTATGCTATCTCCGTTAATGGGCAGGTCACCTGTTTCTACTCGTAAAGATTTTTATAAATCAAAGCAAAATACTTTACGTACGGAAATTATTAACGGACTCAATTTATCTTCTGGTACATTTGGCGAAACTACAGTGAATGGCTTTTCAGCAAGTTTGATGATTCAATATTTATATAATATGGATGGAGTTGCGATAGCGGGATTAAGCAATTTGATCGAAAAGCATAATGGTATTGCAATCTCAGCATTAGGTAATGAAGTGTATAAATCCAATGGTTTACTGGTGGGATTTGGTAATGAGGTAAATGAGTTTAATGGTATTCAAATAGGTGCAATAAATGGTGTCTTAGATAAAGGAGTAGGAATACAAATAGGTATTTTTAATAAAGCTAAAAACTTTAAAGGAATACAAATTGGACTCTGGAATAAAAATGATAAAAGGTCTTTTCCTATTATAAACTGGCAGTTTAAATAGTAAAAAACCTTTTTCAAAATTTATAAGTGGAAATTTTTGAAGAAATTTCGAATATTTATTTCTTCTCAACCAATCCACGAGTTAACCAACCTCTTCTACTCGCAGTTGCGATAGCATACGGTGTGATCCAGAATAAACCGAAAGTATATAGAATGCTGTAAGAATATGCCCAAATAGATTCTGAAATATTATACCGCTTAGAATAGAAAATAACAGAAAACGATGACAGTATTAAGATGCTAAAAAATGTAGATCCTAAAAAGAGTAGTGGATGAACCATAACAAAAAGCAACATCATTAAAACAAATGGATAGCTCAACAACATTTCTAAAAACTGACTAACAAACAATAATCTTATTCCAGATTTATTGCCTTCTCTAAAATTAGTAAATACATATTTTGCCATAGCAAGGTTTTCACGCACATTACTTCGTCCCCATCTAATAAACATTTTGTAGAGTCCAGTAAAATCTTCTGGTACGTTTGTATAAGCCACAGCATTTTTTTGAAACAATACATGCTTACCTTGCTTTAAAATCATATTGGTCATCGCGCGATCCTCGCCAATATCTGATGGTTTACCCATAAATGTTTGGTTGATCCATTCTGGTAAACATTTATGCACAGCGCTGCTTCTATATGCTGCCAATGCTCCTGGAGTACACAAAACGGAATTTAATTTGCTTTCTGCAGATCTAACGAATTCAAAACTCAGTACAAAGCTAACATCCAGCATTTTTGGAAGTATTGCTTTTTTATTGTTCAACACTCTTATGTTTCCTGCAACCGCTCCACATTTTTCATCTTTTACAAATGGACTTACCAAATTTCTTAAAGTATCTCCGTTTACAATAGAATCACTATCTACAGTAACAAATATGTCTCCTATTCCCAAATTAAAACCTCTGTAAAGTGCGTGACGTTTTCCTTTGTTTTCTGGTTGTTGCAAAATAACCAAACGGTCTCCCAATTTATGTTTAGCATCTTGCATCCAGCTCCAAGTATCATCTTTACTACCATCATCAATAGATAATATTTCGATTTTTTCTTGCGGATAATCACTTTCTGCTAAACTCATTAATGTGTCCCAAACTTGCTTTCCTTCATTGTAAGCTGGTACAATAACCGTTATTCTTGGTAACTCAGTATCAGATACTGATGACACAGGTTTATACCTAAAAAATTTGTAGAGCATAAACAGAAACAAACCTGCTTTAAAAGAAAATAATGTGGTTGTGAACACAACCAACGTGGTTCCCCAAAAAGAAGTAAGACGTTCTGCATTAATTATTGTAAAATCATCACGAAATACACTAAAAAAGTAAATCCCAATGCTTATCAATACAAACGTGCTAAAAATTACCCAGAGGTTACGACGAATTTCGCTATCGTGGGTATCTACATCAAAGCGGTTAAAGAAAGAGTGAATGTTATTTGAAAGTTTATTTTTTTTGTTGGAGATAATTGACTTTGGTTCGTTTAGAGTCTGTTTGTTAAAGTTCATTTAATAATCTAGATATTTGAGTTACTATTATGTTTTCTAGATGTACGTTTACTACTCGAGTTATAGATTTTTTTTAGTATTCTTTTATGACTAATTGTTGAATTTTAACTTTTCCGAAGAAAAAAAAACCTCAAACAGAATGACTTCCATTTGAGGTTTATTTAATGATTGAGAATTAGAAATTAATCGTCTTTTCTGTCTTCTCTAGCTTTACGATCATCACGACGATCATCACGACGATTATCACGTCCGCGATTATCTCTTCCTCTGTTATTGTCACGTCCACCAGAACGTTTATCATCTCTTGGTGGTCTTTCCTTAAAGCCTTCTGGTTTTGGTAAAATTGCTTTACGGGATACTTTCTCTTTACGTGTTCTAGAATCTATTCCGAAGTATTTTACATCAAAAACATCTCCCATGTTGACCACATCAGATACATTTTCGGTACGTTCCCAAGCTAGCTCAGATACGTGCAATAACACTTCGTTTCCTGGTGCGTCCATATACTCAACAACAGCTCCAAAATCTAGCATCTTGATCACTTTTACTTCGTAAACGCTACCAACTTCTGGCTTAAACAAAATAGCATCAATTCTTGCCATAACAGCATCAATACCTTTTTTACCTACACCTAAAATTTCAACGATACCTTCTTCGGTCACTGGATCTTCGTTAATAACGATAGTCGTTTCAGTTTCCTTTTGCATTTCTTGAATCACTTTTCCTCCTGGTCCAATCAACGCTCCAATAAATTCGTTAGGAACTCTTCTTGTAACCATAGTAGGTGCATGTTCTTTAACATCTGCATTAGGTGTAGCAATTGTATCTGTCAATTTCTCTAGGATATGTAAACGACCTTCACGAGCTTGTTTTAATGCATTCACTAAAATCTCATATGATAAACCTTTTACTTTAATGTCCATTTGGCAAGCTGTAATACCATCTGCAGTACCAGTTACTTTAAAATCCATATCTCCTAAATGATCTTCATCACCTAAAATATCAGACAATACAGCATACTTTTCGCCTTGCGAAATTAATCCCATTGCAATACCCGAAACTGGTTTCTTTAATTGAACACCAGCATCCATAAGTGCCATTGTACCAGCACAAACAGTTGCCATAGAAGAAGAACCGTTAGATTCTAAAACTTCAGAAACCACACGTACCGTATAAGGACATTCATCTGGAACCATACCTTTTAAAGCACGTTGTGCTAAGTTACCGTGACCTACTTCTCTACGAGATGTTCCACGAATTGGTCTAGCTTCTCCAGTTGAAAAAGGAGGGAAGTTGTAATGTAAATAGAAACGCTCTTCACCTTCTTGAGATGGCATATCTATTTGATTTGCATCTCTAGACGTACCTAAAGTTACGGTTGCCAAAGCTTGAGTTTCCCCACGTGTAAAGATTGAAGAACCGTGTGTTGATGGTAAGTAATCTACCTCGCACCAAATTGGTCTAATCTCGTCAGTCTTACGACCATCTAAACGCAAACCTTCGTTTAAGGTTAAATCTCTAATGGCAGCTTTTTCAGCCTTATAATAATATTTTGAAAGTAAATCTCCGTATTCTTCCTGCTCTTCTTCGGAAAATGTCGCCTTGATGTCTTCTTTGATTTCAGAAAAAGAATTGCTTCTTTCATGTTTGGCAGATCCAGCTTTTGCAATTGCATACACTTTATCATAAGCCATGTCATGAATTTTCTTTTCTAAATCCTCATCTTCTCTTTCACCTTCGTATTCACGAGTTTCTTTCTTTCCGAAAGCTTCAGCTAATCTTACCTGAGCAGCACATTGTGCTTTTATAGCTTCATGAGCGAACTTAATGGCTTCAGCCATTTCTTCTTCGGAAATTTCATCCATTTCACCTTCTACCATCATAACAGAATCTGCAGAAGCACCAATCATCATATCGATGTCAGACTCTGCTAATTGAGCAAATGTAGGGTTGATGACAAACTCACCATTGATACGACCAACTCTAGCTTCAGAAATTGGGCATTCAAAAGGAAAATCTGATAATTGGATAGCAGCAGAAGCAGCTAAACCAGCCATTGCATCTGGCATCACATTCTCATCATGAGACATTAATTGAATCATCACCTGAGTTTCAGAGTGGTAATCTTTTGGGAATAATGGACGTAATACTCTATCCACCAAACGCATCGTTAATACTTCACCATCACTAGGTCTTGCTTCTCTTTTAAAGAAACCACCTGGATAACGACCAGCTGCAGCGAACTTCTCGCGATAATCTACTGTTAATGGTAAAAAGTCTACTGGACTTTGTTTGTAATTGGAAACAACTGTACATAATAACATACATTTTCCTGATTGCACAACAACAGAACCGTGTGCCTGTTTTGCTAATTTTCCGGTTTCGATAGAGATTTCTCTACCATCACCAAGGTCAATGACCTCTCTAAAAACTTTTGGAATCATAAATTTTTTTAATTCTTGTACAAATGTGCCAAAGCATCATTAGTACTGTTAAACAATGGTCGTTGTGTTGTTGTGTAGTTGTTGTAGTATGACCAATGAAAAACTATATAAGCTTCTTCAATTCGATTTTTAGACGCTTTCGATTGCGTGGTATATAAACAAAAAGAGGCTATAAAGCCTCTTTTTTTTATTTTCTTAATCCTAATTCTTTAACAATTGCACGATATCTTAAGACATCTTTCTTGGTTAAGTAATCTAATAATGATCTTCTCTTACCAACTAATTTTACTAGAGAGCGCTCAGTGTTATAATCTTTACGATTATTTTTTAAGTGCCCAGTTAAGTGGTTTATTCTGTAAGTGAATAATGCGATTTGACCTTCTGCAGTTCCAGTGTCTTGCGCACTTTTGCCATGTTTTTTAAAGATGGCTTCTTTTTCTTTTTGATCTAAATACATGCTAATATTATTGTAAATGATTTTTATGTACGTTGAAAGTCTTTCTTTCAAGCTGCAAAGATACTCTTTTTTTACAATTCTAAAAGTTCTTCAAAAAAGTTTTTGAGTTAATATTTTATGTTTTTTTTATAAAATAGCTATTATATAAACGTTAAATTTATTTGATTAATCCATTTTAAACCCTTAGCAATTGCATAAAAACCTAAGTTTAGTAAAAGACGAACTTTTTGAAAACATCTTCACATATGCTTATGGAGGTATAGCTATTGTTGGTCTAAAAGGCAATTGGGTTAAAGTAAATGACAGTATTTGCGAATTGTTTGGTTATACCAAAGAAGAACTTTACAATTTATCTTTTCAAGATATTACTCATCGTGATGATCTAGATGTCGATTTAGATCATATGAACCAATTATTGGGAGATGAGATTCAAAACTATCAAATAGAGAAACGATATTTTCATAAAAAAGGTCATGTTGTTTGGGCGTTATTATCTGTTTCTATTGTTAGGGATACTCTTGGGAATCCATTATATTTTATTTCGCAAATAATAGATATTTCAAATCAAAAATCTGCAAATTGGCACATGCAATTTTTAATGAATGTGGTTAAAGGTCAAAACGAAAAGTTAAACGATTTTGCACATATTGCTACTCATGATATAAGAACACATGTAGGTAATCTAGGCTCTATTACTGAGTTCCTTGAAGAAGATATAGACTCGCTCGCTGATAATGAAAATTATAAAATGCTAAAAGAGTCTATCAAAAACCTTGATGAGACCATAAAACATCTTAATGATATTCGATTGGATAAGCCTAAAAAATTTAATTCTTTAAATGAACTGGACTTATATGATTATGTAAAAAAAGCAATGTATAATATTAGTGCTATTGCTAAAAAGGAGCAATGTGAAATAATTAATCTTGTAGATAAGGATTTAAGGGTTTTAGGTATTGAAGCTTACTTAGATAGTATAATCTTAAACTTTTTAACTAATTCAATTAAATATAGGTCTCCAGATCGTAATGCAGTTATTGAAATCAGCACAGCAGTTAAGGGAATTTATGTTATTTTAAAAATAAAAGATAATGGCTTAGGTATTGATCTTGAAAAGAATAAAGATAAATTATTCACTTTAAATGGAACTTTACATAAACATCACGATTCTCGAGGAGTTGGTTTGTATATTACTAAAAGCCATATTGAAAGCATTGGTGGTAAAATAGAGGTAGAGAGTAAAGTTGATGAGGGCACCTGCTTCACCATTTATCTTTTAAAAGGATAAAGAGCTAAATCTTTAAATAGGTTAAAAGCCTAAAGAAGTATGTTCACATAATCGTTTTGAGTTAAATAAATCAAATAATAAGGCAATCCTTAAAATTGATTTCTCTTTATTTTATTGATTAGTAATCAATAACACTTCATTATGCCTAAAAGGTTGAACTCAGTTAAACGTCAACTATTCGAAAATATTTTTAAATATTCTAATGGCGGAATAGCAATAGTAGGTTTAGATGGGAGTTGGATAGAAGTAAATGATAGTATATCAAATATGTTTGGATATAGTAAATCTGAACTTTATAAAATGTCGTTTCAAGATATAACACATAAAGAAGATTTAGATAAAGATATACAATATGTACACGATTTATTAAATGGTCAAATTGAAGATTTCCAAGATGAGAAGAGGTATTTCCATAAATACGGTCATGTTATTTGGACTTTAATTTCAGTATCTTTAATGAGAGATGAAAACGGTGATCCTATGTATTTCATTTCTCAAATAGTCGATATTTCTGAGCAAAAAGAATCCAATAGACAACTTGAGCTGTTAATGCATATTGCAGATAAGCAAAATGATAAATTGATGAGTTTTGCCCACATCGCGACTCATGATATAAGAACCCATGTTGGAAATTTAAATACCATATCTAACTTCATTGAAGAAGAACATGAGTATTTGAGAAAAGACGATAATTTCACGCTTTTAAAAGATGCCCTCAATCAACTTAATGATACTCTATCGCATTTGAACACGATAAGAAAGCAAGATTTGACTGATGTTAAAAACCTCAAAGTCTTAAACCTTAAAAAATTATAACAGCAGTCTCTTATAACGTAACAGCAATTGCTAATCTTTACAAATTTAAAATTATCAATAATGTTAGCAACCAGATTAATGTATTGGGAATTGAAGCCTATCTGGATAGTATTCTATTAAACTTTATTACAAATGCCATAAAATATAGAGAAGAAGAAAGACAATCATTTATAGAAATAAATGCAACCGAAAAAGATGCCTTTGTTGTTATCACTTTTGAAGATAATGGATTGGGTATTGATCTAAATGAAAATGGAAAGAAATTATTTAAACTAAACTCAACTTTTCATAAAAAAAAGGATTCTAGAGGCATAGGGTTATTCATCACAAAAAACCATATTGAAAGTATGGGTGGTAAAATTCAAGTCTCTAGCAAAGTTGGAGTAGGTACACGTTTTACTGTATTTCTTCGGAAAGCTTAAATTAAATAAAGCATAAAAAAAGCGAGCCGAATGGCTCGCTTTTTTTTATGCTCTCAAAGGCTGATTCGTTATCAAATCTATATATAAATTCACCTTATCTTTTAGTTTGCTTCTCTGTGTAATGAAATCTAAAAATCCATGTTCCAATAAAAACTCAGAGGTTTGGAAATCTTCTGGTAAATCTTGACCTGTTGTATCCTTAACAACCCTTGGTCCTGCGAAACCTATTAACGCACCAGGCTCACTAATATTAATATCACCTAACATGGCAAAAGACGCTGTTGTGCCTCCTGTAGTTGGATCTGTTGCTAAAGATATATACGGTATTCCTGCGTCTGCAAGTTGTGCTAAACGCACCGATGTTTTTGCTAATTGCATAAGTGATAATGCAGCTTCCATCATACGAGCGCCTCCAGATTTTGAAATAATCATAAAAGGTATTTTTTTGTCAAGTGAATATTTTGCTGCTCGAGCAATTTTTTCACCAACAACGCTTCCCATAGAACCTCCAATAAATGTAAAATCCATACAGGCTACTACTAAATCCTTTCCTTTAGATTTACCTACTGCTGTACGAACTGCATCCTTTAGGTTTGTTTTTTCTTGCGCAGCTTTTAAGCGGTCTGGATATTTTTTTGTGTCCTCAAATTTTAAAGGATCTTTAGACGTTAGGTTAGCGTCTAATTCTTTAAATTTATTGTCATCAAATAGTATTTCAAAATATTCTCTACTACCAATCCTTACGTGGTATCCATCTTCTGGACTTACATAAAAGTTCTTTTCAAGTTCTTCTGTATCAATTATTTTACCGGTTGGAGATTTGTACCACAGCCCTTTGGGTGTGTCTTTCTTTTCTTCGGTTGAGGTTGTTATCCCTTTTTCTTTTCTTTTAAACCAAGACATATTTTAAATTTTCGATATTAAATATACGAAATTAGATCTGTTCTAAATCGAAATCTGCGTTAAGGATCGTAGCGACATCCTTTTTTGAAATTGGTTTCCTTTTTTGAAAACCAATCTTAAAAAAGATATAGCGTAGAGCCTGACGACAAAATTAAACACAAAAAGTTTAATTTTGTGGTAACGCCCAAAAAAATATTGAATCAAATAAGCTTAAATATTTTGTGAAAGCCTAATTTATTTGATTATAAGGTGTTTACGTTATTGAGGTCTTCAAACGCTTTTTTAAGACGTTCTACAAATGCATCTTCGCCTTTTCGTAACCAAACGCGAGGATCGTAATATTTTTTGTTTGGTGATGCTGGACCGTCTGGAGAGCCTAATTGTGTTTTTAAATAGTCTACTTTTTCTCCCATATAATCACGAACACCGCTCATGAAAGCGTATTGCATATCGGTATCGATATTCATTTTTATGACACCATAGCCAATAGCTTCTTGAATTTCTTCTTCGGTTGAACCAGATCCACCGTGAAATACAAAATCAATATGGTTGTGCGGTAAGTTGTGTTTTTTCGATAAAAACTCTTGAGAGTTCTTTAAGATTTTTGGTGTTAATTTTACATTTCCCGGTTTGTAAACACCGTGCACGTTACCAAAAGCTGCAGCGATTGTAAATTGGTCACTTATTTTGCTAAGCTCTTCGTAAGCATATGCAACTTCTTCTGGTTGTGTGTATAATTTAGATTCATCAACATCACTATTGTCTACACCATCTTCTTCACCACCTGTAATCCCTAATTCTATTTCTAGAGTCATGCCCATTTTGCTCATGCGCTCAAGGTATGTTTTACAGATTTCTATATTTTCTTCAATTGGTTCTTCGGAAAGATCTATCATGTGGGAACTGTAAAGAGACTTACCAGTTTCTTTATAATGTTGTTCACTTGCATCTAGCAAACCGTCAATCCAGGGCAATAATTTTTTTGCGCAATGGTCTGTATGTAAAATAACTGGTACTCCATAAGCTTCTGCCATGAGGTGAACATGTTTTGCACCTGCAATTGAACCTGCGATAGCTGCTTTTTGGTCTTCATTGCTTAGTCCTTTTCCTGCATTGAATTGCGCGCCTCCATTTGAAAATTGAATGATTACCGGAGCATTTAATGCTTTTGCGGTTTCTAAAACTCCGTTTATGGTGTTAGAGCCAATAACGTTTACTGCTGGTAAAGCAAATCCTTTTTTTTTTGCGAGTTTAAATATTGCTTGAACTTCTTTTCCTGTAGCAACTCCTGGTTTTATGTTGTGAGCCATGATTTATTTTAGTTGTATGTTAAGTTTCAAAAGTACGTAAAATTTGAATAATTGTCCTGGTTTTTAAGACTTTCATAAGATAGAAATTAACGCAAACGTTATCGTTTCCGAAGAAAAATAAGATAAAAAAAGTGCTTTTAAAAAGGGTAGTTTACTCCAATATTATAAACTGCGTTATTGAAATTATAGTCTTTGAACCATCTATTGCCAAGCGGTCTTGAAGGGTCATAAGTTTTGAAACCAATATCTCCTCTAAGTACAAAAAAACTAAAGTCATAACGAATACCAAAACCAGAGCCAACTGCAATATCCTTTAAGGACGAGAAACCATCAAAGGTGGCAGCTTCATCTTCTACGTTATCGAAAACATTCCAAATATTGCCTGCGTCTACAAAAACAGCTCCATTAAATCGACCAAGTAAATTAAAGCGTTGCTCTGCACTTAAGGTTATTTTCATATTGGCTTCGTTAAACTCATTGGTGGATAATGAGCTTCCCGGACCTAAATTGTATGCGGTCCAAGCTCTAATATCATTAGGTCCACCCGCAAAAAAACTCTTTGCAAACGGGATGTTTTCTGAATTACCATAAGGAATGGCAATTCCAAAATAACTGCGTATTGCAAATTCATTTTTTCTGCCTAGATCCCAATGTTTTACGTAATCAATTTCTGTTTTGATATACTGGGAAAAAGGGACACCAAACACTTCGTACCTACCGTCTTGGTTCTTGTTTAGATTTAAAACGTTGGATAGGTTAGAAAGGAGGTTTCCTGCAAACTCTATTCTGAACCTTACAAGCGAGAAGTTTTTATCCAATAGATTTTCTCTTCTGTTTTTTATGTAGTTAAAACTGGATGAGAAAATAAGGTTGTCTTCTGTAAGTCGGTCTTTTCTTTGTTTTATATTATTAACCGTTATAAAATCTTCGTCTGCACTGGTGAGTGCGGTGTTGCCATTTACGACATCATTTATAAATTGATCTGCTGGAGCGTAAGACCCACCTTCTGTTACTGGGTCTCTTAAAACTTCATTTTGGCCAATAAACCCTATGTTTTGAGCTATAATATTTAACCTGTCAAACGAATTTTGATACACTCCAAAATAGTTGCCAATATTGAGGTTTTTTACAAACTGTACATTAAATAAATCAAAATTATTGGTTACTTTTTTTGTAGGATACCAATTGTAGTTCACTGCACCCGTAAATGCTTGTTTATCAAGACCAATATTTCTTTGACTTGTCGCGCTAAGGTTGATTCTTGTGCTAGGTGACATGTATTTGGGTATTATTTTTTCCGTATTGAAAGGGAGAAAAAATCTAGGGATATTTAATCTTATGTTTCCGCCAACTTCAGTAATATCAAAAAATTGATCATTAGTATTCGAGGCGTCTCTGGAAGACCCAATAGAACCAAGTCCAGAAATTTCTAAGGTCTCTGCACCTCTAAAAATGTTTCTTATCAACAACCCTGTATTGAATGCAAAACCAACCGTTTGAATGTTACTTTGTGAAATTTCAAAGCTAGTGGTGAGTTCAAATTTTTTCTTCGGAATGAGATACACATTTGCGGTTAATGTTGAATCTTGCTCATTTGGGATATAGTCAATTCTTGGATATCTAAAGGCTTGTAGTTCGCTTAAATAGCGATAGGTTCTGGTTCTGTCAATATCTTTAAATACATCATTTTTATTGATGAATACTGCGTCTGTTATGGCTTTTGGTCTGTATTTTAATTTGTTAAAACTATAAAGGTTATAACCTTTAAAGGTCACAGAATCGGTAATGGTAGAATCCCGATATTCATTTTTGAAATCTGTAAAAATATTGACATCCTTGATTTTGTAAACCTTAAAAGGAACACGAGCAACAGAATCTTCATTTCTAATCGCTCTATTGGCGATAATCAAATCAGTATTTATTTTTTTATTGGTACGAACGGTATCAATATCGAACGTTATATAATCTTGTCCAAAATAATAAAACCCAGAGTTTCTTAATTGCGTAGTAAGTCTGTCGCGCTCGTTAGCATAGTTCTCCTCGTCATATTGTTGTCCTTTCTTGATTAGAGAACCGTTTTTTAATTGAGAACGATATATAGAATCAATAACAGGTGTTTTGATGGTTGCTCGAATAGAGTCTAAGATAAAAGGATCTCCAGTGGTAACATTATACGTGACTTTCGCCTTTTGGGAGCTATCCTTTTCGGTTTCAAAAGAAGTTTCTACTTCAAACCAGCCTTTACTAAAATAGTATTTTTTGAGAGCTAGTGCTGTTTTTTCAGCTCTGGCTTCATTGTAAATCGCTGGTGCTTCGCCAGTTTTTTTGAGCCAAGTATTAACGCTTTTCTTAGACCGTATTAAGGCCTCATATTGTTTAATAGATAATAATTTTTTTAATCCTGTTTTAGGATTTTCAGGATTACGGTATTTATTGTTTAAAATTGAATCTATATTTGGTCTCGCTAAATTATAGATGTGAACTCTAAGAGGTATTCCCAAAAGTGTCCCGTTTGGTTTTTGGTATTGTAGGTTGTCAATAGTTTCAGAAGTTGTTTTTTTCTCATTGACCAAAACAGTATTGCTCACCAATAAATGCTCATCTTTTTTAACGCGTTTCATGACATCGCAGGAGTAGTTCGTGCATATCATGGTAATGATCAACAATCTTAAAACGTTATTTTTCAAAAAGGAAAAGTTTTGCATTTAAATTCAATCCAAATTTACAGTTTTTATCGTGTTCTCTTGTGTTAGAATAACAAATAATACACCAAAAAAGTATTACTTTGTATTTTAATTAGAATTAGAGAAAATTTATCGATTCAATGCTTACAAAAAACCATATAAAACTAATTACGAGTCTAAGTCAAAAAAAGTTTAGACAACAACATCAATTATTTGTGGTTGAGGGTATAAAGGGTGTTGAGGAGTTCTTAAATTCTAGTTTTGAGTTACATCTCCTGTTTTCTACGGAATCTATTTTTAATGCGGAAACTGTTATTATTTCTGAAAAGGAACTCCAAAAGATAAGTCAGTTAAAGACAGCAAATACTGCGCTTGCGGTTTTTGAAATTCCGAAGAAAAAAGAATTACTTCACACTGGGTTGATATTGGCGTTGGATGACGTTCGCGATCCCGGAAATTTAGGCACAATCATTAGGCTTTGTGATTGGTTTGGAATAAAACATCTTGTCTGTAGCAATACAACCGTAGATTGTTACAACTCAAAAGTGGTGCAGGCTACTATGGGATCATTGACAAGGGTCGATATTCAATTTGTGGATTTAGAGGCGTATTTGAGAGCGTATAAAGGCGATATCTTCGGAACGTTTATGGACGGAAACACGATCTACAAAGAAAGCTTACCAAACAAAGGTGTAATCGTTATGGGTAATGAGGCCAACGGGATTTCGGCAGAAATAGAACAACTGGTCACCAAAAAAATAAGCATCCCAAGATTTGGAGCATTACAAGCTACTGAAAGTTTGAATGTTGCCACTGCTACAGCAATTGTATTAAATGAGTTTAAGAGGGATTGATTTTGAAGAATCAAATTTCCGAAGAAAGCATCTGAAAAATTCTTGAACTACATAAAATATCCAATACCTCAACGCTGAGCAGGCTTTTACTGAAACGTAAAATTCAAGAAAATACCACGAGTTTTCATAGTATTTATATTTCCTGTCCATGGGCTATTTGGATCTTCATCTCTCACCAACTCGTCATTAAGTGCAAAAACACCTCGAATAGATGGTGTAAATTTAAACCACTGGTTGTAAAAATCTATCCCAAAACCTAACTCATAAAAAAGCACGCTTTTTTTAGTTCTAAACTGCCCAGCAGCATTATCGTCTGGATTTTCTTCATTACTTGAGAGGTTTAGAGCTGTAGAAAAACCGCCTATAAGAAAAGGCTTTATGTTATTGATTCTTTTTGTGGACACTTTTAACAATAAAGGAAAATGTACATAAGTTGATTTGACCTCACGCATTAAATCAGAATCATTAAACTCCAAACCGGTAAAGTAGGCTGGATCATATTGTAGGTTTCTAGTCGTGATGAACAAACCAGGTTCAAAACGTAAATCAAAATAATCGTTAATTCTAAGATTTGATATTAAGCCTACACTAAAGCCCAGGGTATTATCAACTAAAATATCTGGTTGATCTTCTTCGTACTGAAATTGATAATCATAGCTATTAAAGCCCAGGTAAAATCCCCATGACAATCTTTGCTTATCAAAGTTTTCAATATTTTTTATCTTTTCCTTGGTAAATAATTGCGCACTAACGGTTTGCGACGCAATCAAAAAGGCTAAAATTATAAGTACTCTCTTCATAAATTACATTAATGACTTAGAAACGTGTTAGGCTTTTGTTGCGGTATAAATTGTGGCAACACCTAAAGTTTGCGGTTTGTCTTGCACGTTAATAAACCCAATTTTACGTAAAATATTGTTTAAAACCTCACCATATGGAAAAACTGATGCAGATTCACTCAAATAGGTGTAAGCCGATTGGTCTTTAGAAAACAATTTGCCTATGTTAGACATTACGTATTTGGTATAAAACTTATAGCCTTGTTTAAATGGTGTTTTTGTAGGAACAGAAGTTTCTAATATGACGAAAATCCCGTTTGGTTTTAATACTCTCAGTATTTCTGCCAGTCCTTTTTCTAGAGTTTCGAAATTTCTAACACCAAACGCAACGGTAATGGCATCAAAGCTGTTATCTTCAAAAGGGAGATTTTCAGAATCACCAACAACCATATTAATAAGATTGTCTAAATTTTTATTCTTAATTTTTGTACGACCAACCTCTAACATGCCATCGCTAATATCCAAACCTATAATTTCCTTAGCATTCGTTTTGGCTAAACTTATGGCAAGGTCACCAGTACCAGTTGCGATGTCCAAAATGCGCTCAGGATTTGTTTTTGAAACAATATCGACCACTTTATTGCGCCATTTAATGTCTATGCCAAAAGAAATAACACGATTTAAACCATCATATTCTTTTGATATATTATCAAACATTTGAGTGACTTGTTGCTTTTTGTTAAGCTCACTATCCTTGTATGGAGTAACTTTTGAGGACATTATTTTTTTTGCAAATATACTTAAAACTAACCGCTTTATACAATTTATAACCTATTTTGAAACGATTACTATGATAGAATAATGTAGTATATTTGTATGCTTTTTTGAATAAAAAAAATCTATGAAAATTATTATTGCAGGTGCAGGAGAGGTTGGATTTCATTTAGCTAAACTATTATCATACGAGTCACAAGAGATAACACTAATTGATACTGATAAAAATAGTCTAGCCTATGCCAGTAACCATTTAGATATTAGAGTTATAAAGGGAGATGTAACATCCATTTCTATACTAAAGGATGCAAGAATTGATACTTCGGAATTATTTATAGCAGTAACATCTTCAGAAACTACGAACATTACAGCTTGCGTACTCGCTAAGCAATTGGGAGCAAAGCAAACCATTGCCAGAATCTCAAATTCAGAATTTTTAGATCAAGAAGATGGTCTTGGTTTTACAAAATTTGGAATTGATGAGCTCATTTCCCCTGAAAATCTAGCAGCTTCGGAAATTGAACTATTACTCAACCAATATGGTTTTAATGATACCTATGAGTTTGAAGAAGGTAAATTAAAGATGTTGAGTTTGCGTTTGTCAAGAACAGCAAGTTTTGTAGGTAAAACAGTAAGGGAAGCAGCAAAAGTATTTCCAGAATTACATTTTGTACCTATCGTTATACAGCGTTTTGGGACACAATATACCATTATCCCAAGAGGAGATACCGAATTTAAAGAAGGAGACAAAGTTGTGTTTATGACATCCAAAGGTGGAGATGCGGAGCTCTTCGAACTTTCAGGAAAAGTAAAAGCAGAACTTAAAAACATCATGATTTTAGGCGGTAGTAAAATAGGTTATAAAACCGCAAAAGATCTCTGTCAAGGTAAATACAAAGTGAAACTTATTGAGAGTGATGCAGAAATTGCTTTTGAATGTGCAGACGATCTGCCAAATGCACTCGTTATTAATGGAGACGGTAGAAATGTAGAGCTTCTTGAAGAAGAAAACATTTCAGATATGGATGCTTTTATATCTGTAACAGGAAATTCTGAAACAAATATTATGTCATGCCTTGTTGCGAAATCTAAAGGTGTGAAAAAAACCATAGCACTGGTAGAGAATATGGATTATTATCAACTATCACAATCTATTGGTATTGATACATTGATTAACAAAAAACTACTTGCTGCCAATAATATATTTAGATATATAAGACGAGGAGAAGTTTTAGCAATGACAAAACTTACAAATATGAATGCAGAGTTATTGGAGTTTGAGGTGAATTCAAACTCAAAAATCACTCAAAATAAAATCAAGGATCTTGATTTTCCGCGTTCTGCAATAATAGGAGGTGTCATTAGGGATGATGTAGGCATTATTCCTTTAGGGGATTTTAAAATAGAAATAGGAGATAAGGTCGTGGTTTGCAGTTTGCCTAGAGCAATCACACAAGTAGAACGTTTCTTTTTCTAATTGATATCAAAAATAATGAAGCTCAATTATAAAATCATTTTTCATTTCTTCGGGTTGCTTTGTCTATTTAATGGCGGTTTCATGATCTTATCAACACTAATTAGCCTTATTTATGATGATGGTGTTACTTTAGAGCTATTTGGAGCTGGTCTTCTCGTGCTTTTAGTAGGTGGGATTTCTATGTTTCTTACAAAAGGGCATAAAAAAGAACTTAATAAAAGAGATGGTTACATTGTAGTTGCTTTTGGTTGGATCGTAATGGCCTTGACTGGGACAATACCTTATTTAACCACAGGAGCCATACCAGGATTCACAAATGCTTTTTTTGAAACCATGTCTGGTTATACCACAACTGGAGCCACTATTTTAAGCGATATTGAAGCAGTTCCAAAAGGCGTTTTATTCTGGAGAAGTATGACCCATTGGATTGGTGGAATGGGAATTATCGTTTTAGCCATTGCCATTTTACCATTGTTGGGCATTGGAGGCATGCAGTTATTTGCTGCGGAAGCTCCAGGTCCCAATGCAGATAAACTTCATCCTAGAATTACAGATACCGCTAAACGTTTATGGTTAATTTATTTTGGTTATACAGCAGCTGAAACTATTTTGCTTCAAGTTGCAGGAATGAGCTTTTTTGATGCTATAAACCACTCATTATGTACCCTCTCTACTGGCGGATTTTCAACCAAAAACGCAAGTGTTGCCTATTGGAATGGGCAACCTATAATTCAATATATTATTATATTATTTATGTTTTTAGCAGGTACAAACTTTGTATTGAGCTATTTTGCATTTAAGGGGAAAATTCAAAAAGCAATATTTGACGAAGAGTTTAAATTGTACTTCAAATTCATAGCTTTGTTTACAATCATAGCGTCATTGATTATATATTTTAATGCAGATTTTTCAATATCTTCTATTGATCATCCAATGGTTTATGGAAAAGCCGAAGCTTCTTTTAGGCACGCCTTGTTTCAAGTAATTTCGGTTATCACCACAACTGGTTTTATTACTGCAGATTATACTTTATGGACACCGTTTTTGGTGGTTTTCTTTTTCGGTTTGATGTTTTTGGGAGGTTCCGCAGGAAGCACTTCTGGAGGTGTTAAAGTCGTACGCCATATGATTATGATAAAAAATGGCTTTCTAGAATTTAAGCGCGCATTGCATCCTAACGCGATTCTGCCAGTGCGATACAATCAAAAAGCGGTACCAGGAAATATTGTATTTAATATTCTTGGCTTTTTTATTTTATACATGTTATCCTTTATTGTTGGTGCTTTAGTGTTTTCTATGTTTAAAATAGATTTTGAATCTGCAATTGGTCTATCCGCCTCAAGTTTAGGAAATGTTGGACCAGCGTTGGGCAATTTCGGACCCGTAAATAATTATGAAGCATTGCCAGCTTTGGGTAAATGGTGGTCATCCTTTTTGATGCTTATAGGTCGATTAGAACTCTTCACTGTTTTAATATTATTGACACCCTTTTTCTGGAGAAATCGTTAAAATTCCAATTATTTTTAAAATTATTTTTTCTTCGGAAATATGAATATCCATAGCTATTTCGGGAATTTTGTATTGGTTTTTAAGGGTTTATAAATAAAATTGCCTGTAACATTTTATGTAACTGTACGTCTTATTTGTATAATCAACAACCGCTGAATGTTTCAGCATTAAACCAATCAATCATGGAATTAGTAATAACATCATCGCATTTAAAGCCAGAATCAAAACGTAGATTAAAAACCCAATTTGTAAGACCAGAAGGTTTATTGAATTCAAACTACAAGTCTATCGTAAACGGTAATTTAAAAAATGCAAATTCATCATCAATCTTTGGTATTAAGCAAAGCTTAAAAGGCAGACAATATCAATTTACTTCAAGTATCGATACACTTTTAAAACTGTCTGTTTTTGCGATCGTATTAGCTTTTGTAATCTAAAAAAGCTTTTATAATTAGACCTTTTTAACTGGTACGATTAGGTGCTCACCTAAAACTATCTTTTATATTTTTTAACTATCGCTTTTTGATTCATTTTATGATTTCTAAAGCACTAGTGTACTTCAATTTTAACTGTTGAACCTCTGAAAGAAATTTTTAGGATAAATAAAGATATTATGAGCATCGCATCAATGAATAGCGTAATTAACAATAATAGAAAGTTATTAAAAAACGGAAAACGTGTACCTTTTACCAAAATGAACGGTGGTTCTGGTAAAAAACGAGACTATAAAAGATATGTGTTACCAGAGGTGTTTCCTCATGTTTTGAGACGTGTAAGAATAAAAATTAAGAGACAGAATAGGCTATTGCTAATAAGGAAAATTGGTGTTGGAACTTTTGTGGTATTAATATTTTTATACTGGTTTTATAGATTACAATATGGATAAAAAAAGACCTTTTAGATTGTTTTTGATTTCTAAAAGGTCTTTAAATTGTTTGTAACTGATTTCTTTAACTAACCGCTTCCTTGATTCTTTTTATAGCTTCAATAATCTGCTCTTGTGACGCAGCGTAAGATATACGAATACAATCTGGATTTCCAAAAGCGACTCCTGTCACTGTAGCAACATTTGCATGTTCTAAAATGTAAAGAGAAAAGTCTGTTGCGTTCTCAATTTTTTTTCCTTTTAAGGTTTTTCCGAAGAAAAAAGAAATATTTGGGAACACATAAAATGCACCTTCTGGAACGTTTGTTTTAAAGCCTTCGATTTCGTTTAATAGCCCTAAAATTAACTCTCGTCTTACTTTAAACTCGTCAATCATAAATTGAACACGACTTGGAGATTCATTCAATGCGGTTATTACAGCACGTTGTGCTATACAATTTGCACCACTAGTGATTTGACCTTGCATTTTAGTGGAAGCTCTTGCTATTTTTTCTGGAGCACCAATATATCCAATTCTCCAGCCCGTCATGGCGAATGCTTTTGAAACACCATTTACGGTAACAGTTCTATCAAACATATCATCAAATTGTGCCATACTTGCATGACCACCAATAAAGTTGATGTGCTCATATATTTCATCTGAAACGACTATGATATCTGGATGGTTTTGCAATACATCTGCAAGTGCTCTCAATTCTGATTCACTATAAACAGATCCACTGGGATTGCATGGAGAACTGTACCAAATCATTTTAGTTTTTGGAGTAATTGCAGCTTCTAATTGTTTGGGTGTAAGCTTAAAGTCGTTCTCAATGGAAGTCTTCACTTCAACAGGAACACCTTCATTAAGTTTAACAATATCACTGTAACTTACCCAGTAAGGACATGGTAAAATAACTTCATCGCCTTTGTTTAACAAAACTGCTGCAATATTGGCCAGCGACTGTTTTGCACCTGTAGACACTACAATTTGTGCATGGGTATAAGTAAGATGGTTATCTCTTTTGAATTTAGTGATAATGGCATCTTTTAAATCTACATAACCATCTACAGGAGAATAAGAGTTATAATTATCATTGATAGCTTGAATTGCTGCCTCTTTAATATAGTCTGGTGTATTAAAATCTGGCTCTCCAAGACTTAAGCCAATTATATCTTTGCCTTCTGCTTTTAGTTCTCTGGTTTTTGCTGCCATTGCTAATGTGGCAGAAGTTGCCATATTAAGAACTCTATCTGAAAGTTGTGTCATTTAAAATAGTTGGTTGTTGTGATTGATTAGCTCATTGCTGGTTTCATTCCCATTTGTTTTAGGAATCTAAAATGTGCAACAATAGCTTTTCTTGTGGTTTCGTATTCTTTGTATGGTAAATTAAATTCGTTTGCGGTTTCTCTGACTATTTTAGAGATTTTTCCGTAGTGAATATGACTTATATGCGGAAAAATATGATGCTCGACTTGATGATTAAGTCCGCCGGTATACCAATTTATAATTTTACTTTTTGCGCCAAAATTAACAGTTGTATTAAGTTGATGAATAGCCCAAGTATTTTTCATAGTTCCGCATTCTTCTGGTAAAGGCATTTCTGCTTCATCCATGACATGTGCCAATTGAAATGTAACGCTCAAAATCAATCCTGCTACATAGTGCATCACGAAGAAACCAATTAAGATCTTCCACCAAGCGATGTCTAAAACGAGCATAGGTATTACAATCCAAATAGAAATATAAACAATTTTTGAAATCACTAATTTAGTCCAATTAGTTACTGGGTTTGGTAATTTGCCATAAGATAACTTGCGTTTCATATAACGATACATCTGCTGAAAATCTGTTGTGATTGCCCAGTTTATTGTCAAAAGACCGTAAAGTAATACTGAATAATAATGTTGAAATCTATGGTGCTTGTGCCATTCTGAATGTTTAGAAAAACGTAAGACGCGACCTGCCTCTAGGTCTTCATCATGACCGTGAATATTGGTATAAGTATGATGAAGCACATTGTGTTGTACTTTCCAGTTATAAACGTTTCCTGCAAGAATATAAATACTACTTCCCATTAAGCGGTTAACCCACTCTTTATTTGAAAATGAACCATGATTACCATCGTGCATCACATTCATTCCCACTCCAGCCATGCCAATTCCCATGACTATTGTTAAGATTAACTGTAACCATCCTGGAATATCTAAGGTTAGAATTAAAAAATAAGGCAATAAAAATATAGTAAACATGATTATGGTTTTTAACCATATTTTCCAATTCCCGGTACGCTTTAAATTGTTTTCTTTAAAGTAAGTATTGACACGCTTATTTAGAGTTCTGAAGAATTTAGCAGAATCTGTTCTTGAGAAAGATAATGTTTGTGTACTCATGCTATTAATTTTTGAATATAACGTAATATGTCACGTTTTCATATCTGAGCAAAGATAATTAATAATTACTGTGCTTTAGATAATAAAATCTTAAAAATATCGACATAAAAATACATACTTTTGTGAAAATCTTAAAAGAATGGAGCTTTTACAACATTATTTTCCTGATTTAACTGGGGAACAAATTGTTCAGTTTAAAAAATTAGAGGACCTTTATAAAGACTGGAATTTAAAAATCAATGTCGTTTCACGTAAAGATATTGATGAGCTGTATCTACGCCATGTTTTGCATTCTTTGGGTATTGCAAAGTTAATTAGGTTTAAGCCAGACTCTAATATTTTAGATGTAGGTACTGGAGGAGGTTTTCCAGGAATACCGTTAGCTATTTTGCATCCCGAAAGTCAATTTCATCTGGTAGATAGTATTGCTAAAAAATTAAAAGTGGTTGGTGAGGTTGTAGAAGGTTTGGGTCTTACAAATGTAAGAACGACTCATAGTAGAGTTGAGGAGATTGATGAACAATTTGATTTTATTGTAAGTAGGGCAGTAGCTGCAATGCCAACTTTTGTGCATTGGGTAAAAGGTAAAATTGCAAAAACACAAAATCACGAACTAAAAAACGGAATTTTATATTTAAAAGGTGGTGATCTTAGCGAGGAGTTAGAGACCTACCAAACTGCAACAGTTTATAATCTTCAGGATTATTTTAAAGAAGAGTTTTTTGAAACTAAAAAACTGGTGCACTTACCAATAAAATACCGTGGATAAAAAGAAGCTTCATGATTTTTTATGAAGCTTCTTTGTTTATTCTATTTGATTTAGAATGCAGTTGATACGTTTAAAGATAATCCTGTGTTTTCTGGTACAAACCTGCAAACACCTCCAACACAAAATAAACCACCACGCTGTCTTCCGTAGTTAAGGGCTACTCTTGTTGCTCCCTTGGTATAACTTCCACCAAAATTATAATAATGGTTTTGATCCTCTTCAATATCATTTCCGTAGTTATAAATATCAGCAACGTAGAAAGCTAAATTACGATTGACCACATACTCTAATGTGCCTCCAGCCCAATTTTTATTGTCTTCTTTGGAAAATAGATGCTGAGCCTCAAGTCTTATTGATTTGCCATAATCAAATTTTCTTGTTGTTTCAGCAACGATAATATTAGATGTTATGGCTTCATCATTAGGGATATATGAACCTTCAATTGCTAGGTTTTTATTGATTTTTAAGTTTTGATAGAATAAAACGCTACTCCAGTCTTTAGACCATTTTTTCTTAATTTCAAAATTGATGTCCTTGTAGAGTTTTTCTCCAAATTTTAAAAATTCAGCATCGTAAGTAGAATTGTCTTGGTTAAATGTTGCATCCAAAAGAGACCAGTAAGACATGTTACCGGTTATCTTGGTGCCATATTTACCTCCAATTGGAGATCCTTTCTTAAAGGTGTAATAGATATCTATTTGTCCGCCAATTTCCCCAGCTTGTCCTCCAAAATTTTGAATAAAAAGTGGAGACTGTGCTTGGTACAAATATATGTTAGACAATGCGTAATCTTGCTGCTTTGTTAGTGCAGGTAAAAAATTTATACTTCCCATCCCAAAAGGATTGTTTCCAGGTTTTAGTAATTCTCTTTCAGAGAAAAAGGTCATGTTTTCCAAACGCCTAAACGTACTGGAGACACCAAAGCCTTTAACGGTGTAGCCTGTAGTGAATAAAAGTGCGCTACCATCAAAGTATTGTCCTTCAATAATATTTGGCTGGCCTATTGAGGCAGGAGTGTAGGATATGTCTTCACCTTTAATAGAGTATTCTGAATTAATAAAAAATTTGCCAAAGTCAATATCAAATCTAAAGGCATAAGAATTTATTAATTCTGGGAAATCTGTATCGTCAAAAGTGTTTTCAGGGTCAAATTCATCAACAGGGGGAGTGAAATCTTCACTCTTGCCAACATAACTTGCTCCAAAATTAAATCGAGATAAATTTTCAATATCTAAGACTTCTTTTAAGTCTAAGTTTAAATCTAATCCAAATACATCACCTTCAGAATGATCAAATCCAATTCTATTTTTCCCATATAAAGCAGTTAAATTTAAATAATTGGTTGGCATGTATTTTATGCGTCCACCTCTTAAAGCATTATTAAGACCTAATTGTCGTTCTTCAAAAGCTCTTAATAATAATCCACTACCAAATTGCTCATAAAAATGGCCTGCAGTGATATCTAATTTTTCATTTCTAAAATTAATATAGTAGTTAGAGAGTTCAGTTCCTCTATACTCGGGGAAGTAGCTCAATAAAGGTAAAGGCTCGTAACTTTCTACTTGTACACCAATAGTGAAGTTTTTTAAGAAATTATAATCCAGTCTCAAATAACTGTTAGCTCTTAGATGTTTATTTTCCAAATCAAATTCTGGGATAGGATCTTCAAAGTCTCCTAAAACATTATCATTGACATACCATTGGGCATTGGATTCGAAACTACCCGTTAGATTATTTAAAAATTGATTAAAAATAGTTTCTTTATCGCTCTCTGTTTCTTGAGAAAAACTAAATAGGGGAAGTATAAGCAAAAATAAAACCGTAGTTTTTTTCATGATTAGGTTGTTGATTAGTTAGAAAGGGTTGATTTGTTAATTGTTGAGAATTATGAGTGTTTTTTGATTTCTTCAAAAAGTTCATTTTCTGATCCAGGAGTATATCCTGAATGTCTATATAAAATTTTACCGTCTTTAACTATTAATGTAACTGGTATTGTTGCTGCTCCTAATTCCCTTTTTAGATCGTTATTAGTATCTAATAAAATCTCAAAATCCCAGGCTTTGCCATTTACTAAAGGTTTTACCCTGCTTACTGTTCTTGAATCATCAACAGAAATCGCATACAATTTTACATTAGTTTCATCAATCCAATCATCATAAACTTCATTGATAGCATCTAATTCATTCTTACATGGAACACACCAAGTTGCCCAAAGTGATATAACCACTAATTGATCTTTAGAAATGTCTTCTAGTTCAACATTTTTGCCATCTAAGTTTTTCAACTGCATTCTTGGTAATTCATCCTGTGAGAACGATAAGCCTGTAATGGAAAGTGTAAGTAATAATGTAATTAGGGATTTCATAGTTTTAAATTTTTTGATAAATATATTAAACAATGTTTGCTTTTTGTATAATAATCGTCATAATTAGTTCATTAATTTTCAAACTCTATGCCATAATCTTAAATAAAATGAAATATATTTTTATATTCGTAAACTAATAATTTAATTCTAAACATTTCAAATTCAATTACTATGAAACTCAAAAATTACGCTAAAGTTTTCCTGTTCGTTTTAACAGCTGCATTATTTTCATGTGGTGGTTCAGATGATGGTTCTGGGGCTGCAAGTTCTATAACTGTAACAGCAAATTCCTCATCTGTTTTTGTGGGTGAATCGGTGACCTTTACGGTTACAAATAATTTAGGGAACAATGTGACTTCAGGTTCAGTTCTAGAAGTTAATGGTGAATCAATATCAAACCCTTATGCATTTGATACAACAGGAAGCTTTCAGGTTACAGCAACAAATGGAGGTTTGACAAGTTCTATTACAATTTCTGTGCAAGCAGTACCTGTTCCTAGCTCAATAACTTTGTCTACGAACAGTGATTCCTTTTGGTTTGATGACGGTCAAACATCACTATTGGTACTTACTGATTTGGGATATGAAGTTACACTGCAATCTACTATGATTGCTGAATCAGGTACAGTAACAAATCCTGTAAGTTTTGATAATCCAGGAACTTACAACGTAGTTGCAACCTATACCTTAGAAAATGGTACGGTACTAACCTCTAATACAGTTCAATTAAAAGCTGTAGAGTCTACGCATAGTACTAAAGTAATGATTGAAGATTATACTGGAACATGGTGTCAATATTGTCCTAGATTAGCTTATGCTGTTGAACAAGCAGTTCAAGCAAATAGTAATATCATTCCTGTAGCTATACACGATGATAATGAAATGTTATTTCCATTTGCAACTCAAATGGAAAGTGCTTTTGGAGTTACTGGTTTCCCTTCAGGAAGATTAAATAGAACAATCAATTGGAACGAATCAACTAGCCAACCTGTTTCTCTATTAAGTAATAGACAAAATATGGGGTTAGCAATTAATTCATCTATTCAGGGTGGTACAATAACTGCAGAAGTAAAAGTTCACTATGATTTAAAAGTAAATTCTCAAAATAGATTAGTCGTATACTTATTAGAGAATGGTCTAGTTTATCCTCAAGTTAATTTTTATAATACAGATCCTTCTAGTCCTTTTTACCAACAAGGAAATCCTATTCCAGATTTTGTACATGACCATACAGCTCGAACCGTTTTTACAGGTATCTTTGGAGATGATATTCCAGCAGCTCAATCTGTCACAGGTAACACTTATACAGCAAATTATAACGTTTCTGTACCGTCTAGTGTTCAAAACACAGCTAATTTAGAGCTTGTGGCTTTCGTGGTTGGTCCAGATAATAAAGTATTAAATGTTCAAAAAGCAGATTTAGGAGAGAATAAAGATTTCGATTAAATAAGATAAAATAAATAATAAAAAAGCCAGATATTTAGTCTGGCTTTTTTTATTCTGAATTTTTAAAACAAAATCTAATTAAATTTTTATTAAAAAATTTGTTCTAAGGTATGGAGCAACTTTAAAAAAAATTCAAATAAAAAATCCTCAGACTTTACAGTTTGAGGATTTTTATTTTAACAGAGATAATAATTATCCTAAAAACGGATAACGATAATCAGTTGGTGTTACAAATGTTTCTTTTATCATTCTTGGAGATACCCAACGTAATAAATTAAGTGCGCTACCAGCTTTATCATTTGTTCCAGATGCTCTTGCACCTCCAAAAGGTTGTTGTCCAACAACTGCACCAGTAGGTTTATCATTGATGTAGAAGTTACCCGCACAGTTTTGTAATGCTTTTGTAGCTTGTTGTATCGCATATCTATCTGTTGCCAAAATGGCTCCAGTTAGCGCGTATTCGCTAGTTTCGTCAACTAGTGTTAAGGTTTCAGCATATTTGTCTTCATCATACACATAAATCGTGATGACAGGTCCAAATAATTCGGTACACATCGTTGTGTATTTTGGGTCTTTTGTGACAATTACTGTAGGCTCTATAAAGTACCCTTTGCTTTTATCGTAGTTTCCACCAACGATGATTTCAGCATCAGTATCAGATTTAGCTTGATCAATAAATTTTGCCAGTTTATCAAAAGAACCTTCATGGATCACTGCAGTAACAAAATTATTCGTGTCTTCCGGAGAACCCATTTTAAAAGATTTTACATCTTTAATTACGCGTTCTTTAACTTCGTCCCATAAATTTGATGGTACATAAGCTCTAGAGGCTGCACTACATTTTTGACCTTGAAACTCAAAAGCACCTCTGGAAATAGCAGTGGCTACTTGTATTGGGTTCGCAGTTTTATGAGCTACGATAAAATCTTTACCACCAGTTTCACCAACAATTCTTGGGTATGTTTTGTAGTTATGGATGTTATTTCCTATTTTTTTCCAAAGTTCTTTAAAGATATATGTAGAACCTGTAAAATGCAATCCAGAAAAGTCTGGGCTGTCCATTACAGTATCTGTAATCATTTCAGGATCACCAAACACGACGTTAATAACTCCAGCAGGAACTCCAGCTTCCTTAAAGACATCCATAATTACTTTTGCTGAAAATATCTGACTATCACTAGGCTTCCAAACCACAACATTACCCATCATTGCCATACATGCAGGAAGATTTCCAGCAATAGCAGTGAAATTGAAAGGTGTTACAGCATATACAAATCCTTCAAGCGGACGATACTCTAATCTATTCCATGCATCACTCGTGCTCTCTGGCTGTTCATGATAAATATCGGTCATAAACTGAACATTGAAACGCAAAAAATCAATCAGCTCACAAGCAGCATCAATTTCAGCTTGATGCACCGTTTTGGATTGTGCGATCATTGTTGCAGCATTTATTTTTGCTCTATAAGGTCCAGCAATTAATTCCGCAGCTTTCAAAAAGATTCCAGCACGTTGTTCCCAAGGTAGTTGGGACCATTCTTTTCTAGCCTCTAATGCAGTGGCAATGGCATCTTCCACATGAGTTTTTTCAGCTAAATGGTAGTTTCCAACCACATGCTGGTGATCATGGGGAGCAGACATCGTTTTTGTGTTTCCTGTCTTAACATCCTTACCGTTTATATATAAAGGAACGTCAATTTTACTGTTCCACATATCTTTGTAAGCTTCTAAAACTGCTTCACGTTCTTGAGAACCTGGAGCATATGATTTTACAGGCTCATTTATTGCTATTGGTACATTGAAAAATCCTTTTCCCATCTTTTATTTTTGTTTATAAATTCGTAATTATTTTGAAGATGCAAAGTTACGATATTTTCACGACTATTAAATTAATCACTATTAAAACAAGGTTAAAAGTCATGGCAATTTTTTGTAAGTTGTACGCTTTAAATTTTATATGAACGACGCAATAATTCTTACTCTCGCCTATCCCGAAACTATTGTTTCTCATGCTGAAGAATGGTACTCTAAATTTTTAAGGTTTTTTTTCATCGGAAGTAAAAAACATGTGAGAGCAGGTCACGCAGCTTTGGTTCTAATTGATAAGTCAACAGGGGTTTTAGAATACCATGACTTCGGAAGATATATCACGCCTTCTCCCAACGGAAGGGTTCGCGGGCGTGAGACAGACTTTGAACTGGATTTTCCAATTTCCGCAGAAATAAAGAAAGATAAGATTGAAAACCTAGACGAGATCCTAAAATTTTTGGCAACACATCCCAAATTAACTCATGGTGATGGGCTACTTTATGCATCGGTTTGCAATGCCATTGACTATAAAAAAGCGAGAACACACATAACAGCAATGCAAAAAAAAAGTTTTGTTAGATATGCTGCTTTTGTAAAAGATGCCTGTAATTGTGCTCGTTTTGTAACCGATGCCTTGATTGCCAGTGTTACAGACAAAACGATTAAAACCAAACTCATAAGATCCAAAAATTTCACCCCAAGTACAATTGGTAATGTGGTAATCGCAGATACTGAAAAAAATGTTTTTGTGGTTTCTGAAAATGGAGAGATACAGGGTTTTAAATCTAGCGTAAGTCGGGAAAACAGGCGTTTGTTTTTAGATATTCTTAAAGGTTATAGCCCAAGTTTGATAGGGACGCTAAAGCCAAAGCATAACAATGAAAAAGAAGATCACGCACAATGGTTAAGTGGTATTGCTGCTGGTGCATGGTTTGAAATTTACGATACGGGAAGTGAAACCGAATACAGATACAGACGTATTTCTCCCTATGGAAATGTAGATTGCGACGCTGTTTATGCCATAGATAAAAAGGGATTTAATATAAAATCAAATTATCAATTTGTGCATTATTCAAACTGTAGATTCTTTCATATCGAGCAAAACAATACAAAGTATAGATTTCATTACTTGAAAGATTTCTTTTTGGATTTAAGTAAAAAGTAAAAAGTAAAAAGTAAAAAGTAAAAAGTAAAAAGTGAAAAGTGAAAAGTGAAAAGTGAAAAGTGAAAAGTGAAAAGTGAAAAGGATAATACAAAAAAGATTTTGAAGTTTTTAATTAAATAGAAGTATTCAAAAATTATTATGTTTTGAGTCTTTAACCTTTATTATAAAAAAAGAACTATATAAAATTTTGGAAAAGAAGATCTACAGTTAGATTAAAGGAAATAATTTTTTAATTAAAGTCTAAAGTCTAAAGTCTAAAGTCTAAAGTCTAAAGTCTAAAGTCTAAGATAAAATTAATTAAGGGCAAAAGGAGCACTCAACTTAAACGTAGGAATAATGACCTTAAATTTATTGGTGTTTGTGAAGTTGACCATATTATAATGACCTTGCATGGCGCCAAAAGGAGAGGTTAATAAACAACCAGAATTATAAGTGTGGGATTCTCCAGGTTTTAAAACGGGCTTTTTGCCAATCACCCCTTCGCCATCAACAATCTCTTCATTGTTAAGTGCATCAAGAATTCTCCAGTGCCTAGAGTTTAATTGAACAGAATCTTTACTTTGGTTCTCTATGGTTACTTTATAGCCAAATGCGAAGTGCACTTTATAATTTTTATAAAATGTACCTTCAAATGTTGTTTCAACAGAAATCTTTATGCCACTTGTAACTTGTTGTACCATGTTCTAATCCCAATAGTTGCTACAAAAATAAATAATTTTATAGTAAAACGATTGCTTTTTGGGAATAATGCATATTTTTAACATTTTAGGAAAATTCTTTCGATTAATTGATTAAATTCTCAGATGAAATCACAAATTTCTCGATGGTTTTGAAAAAGTTGGTGATGTCTTCTTTCTTTAAGATGCTATTTATGGTTACCATTCTCACAAATTCTTGATTTTTAAAGTTTCCGAAGCCAACCATTAATTGGGATTGTTCATAAAGCGCTGTACATAATGTATTCGCAGGTATATCTTTATAGTTAAAACATACCGATATGGAATCATCAAAACTGTAAAGTGTGTAGTCTGGATGATTGGTGATGTAGTTGCGAGCAAATTTCGCTAGATTAAATTGATGGTCGACAATTTTTTCTAAACCTTTATTCCCAACAGATTTCCATAGTGTCCAAAGCTTTAAGGCATCGTTTCTGCGACCGCATTGTATTGAGGTTTTACCAAGGTTGAACTCATCATCGTTGGTTTGGTAAAGATATTCCGCTTCATTAGAAAATGATTTTTTGAGATGTTCTTTGTTTTGAGTGACTATAACAGAACAACTCAGCGGAGTGCCCAGCATTTTATGGGCATTGACGCTAAAAGAGTCCGTAAGTTCTATACCATTAACTAAATGTTTGTAGGCTTCGCTAAAAATAACTGCTCCACAATAGGCACCGTCCAAATGAAGCCATAAACCGTATTTTTTGCAAACTTTACTTATACTTTTTACATCATCAAAGGCACCTAATACAGTGGTTCCTGCGGTGGCATTTACGAAAAACGGTTGGTAGCCTTGGTCTTTGTCTATCTGGATTTGCTGATCTAGATGACTTGAAAGCATTTCTCCCTTATCATTTGTTTTTATAGCTCTTACTTGATCGCGTCCAACGCCTATAAAAGAAGCATTTTTTGCGATTGAGTAATGCGAAGCTTCCGAAGTGTAAAGTGTCATTTTATTTGTAATCCCTTCAGTTCTTGCTTTGGGGTTGTATTTGTCTCTAGCCATTAAAACAGCCATATAATTACTCATAGAACCACCTGGGGCAAAAGTGCCATCGGCAGTTTTAGGATAACCTATCATATCACAAATTTTGTGAAGAATTGTTTTTTCAATGCCAACCTGAGGTCCTGCAACTTTATAGGTATACATGCTGTTATTAAGCATTACAGCCAACAGATCACCAAGTGTAGCTCTGTCTATTCGACCACCAAATAACTGATTGAAAAAGGATGTTGAAGCGGTTTTTGGAGTGCTTTTAATGATATCCTTTAGTGTCTTTATAAAATCCTCATCTATAGTTGGCTCGTCATCTAAGCTTAGATTTAGAGTCTCATAGAGTTTAGAAGTGTCAATTGGAGTGGCTACAGGATTGTTTTTTTCTTCGGAAATTAGAAATTCTGCAAGCTCTGTAAATAATTTAAGGTTGTTATGCATATGTTAAGTGAACGCTTTAATTTTGGGTTTTGTAAATTTATTCCTATTTTCTCGAAATCTTAAATAAATATCCTTTTAAATATAAATTGCGTCTATTGAAATCTCCCGAAAACATTCAGTCATTAATTAACTTATTGTCGAAATCGTCACTTAAAGATTACAATTCAATTCTCAAGAATTTTGATTTTGAGTCTATTGATTTCTCGACGTTTCAAAGTTGGTCAAAAGATCGATACACCAGAAACTGCTTGTTTAGAGATGTGAATTTTGAACTTATCCTGATATGCTGGAATCAAGATCAAGAAACATCTATTCATGGGCATAATGGAGAAGATTGCTGGGTCTATCTCATAGACGGGGAAATGGAAGAAGTGTTTTTCGAGCAAGACCAGCAACATAAACTATTGCAAAGTGGATCTCAAAAAGTGAAGCCAAAACAGCTTACGTTTATGAACGATAAGATTGGGTTTCATAAATTGAAAAATAGCAATGACGGTAAATCTATGAGTTTGCACGTGTATGCCAAACCTATTGAGAACTGTGTTTCTTTTGATGAGACATCAAATGAATTTATTGAGAGGACTTTAAGTTATGATACTTTTAAAGAGCTAACAATTAGAGATTAATTAGAAATATTTACCGAGTTGGCTTCTCCATAACCTATGAGCTCATCAAAACGAGCGCCTAGATCTCTGTAATACACCAAAACTTTGTAATTGTTTTCGGTTTGCCAGAAATTACCGCTAATTCTGCCTTCGTCCAGTTGCCCATTTCTGTCAACAACAACATATTTGTAGTTGTAGAATCCCTGTTTTAGCTTTACTATGGCTTGGTACAGATTTTCTGTCTTATCAAAAGTGAGTCTGTTTTCATTAGTCAGTGCGTAGTTGTTGAAATTTCCGTAGATATAAATACCGCTGCCATCTTTTAATTCTGGATATTGTAATGCAAAATGTACATTGGTGTAATCTGCCTCAATATCAACATCATCTGTGTCTATGGCTGTAATTAAAAAATTACCGTTAATATCTGGGTTATAGGTGTAGGGTCTGTTTGCTCGTGGTCCTTCAATAAATAAATAGCTATTATAAATGTCTTTTAAATCAATAAATTGGACGCCAACATTTGCGCCTCTCACATCTTTGGTTTCAAAAAACCGAAACTCATTACTTGCCCAAAAAGCGGTCTCCTTAACATATTTATAAATCAGTTCTTTGCCAATAGTGTACTGAGGTTTTATATTTTTAATGGACGTGTGTAAATTGTTATTTTGAATGATCAGTGTTTTGATTCTTTCTTTTGGATTGTTTAAAATCAAGGCTCCAGAGTTTATCACAATATCAACACTTTGCTTCCTGTCTATAAATTTTACATCTCTGGATCTTTTAATCGAAACGCCAACTCCTACTTGTTCTTTGTACATCATAAATTTTCTTGTAAAGACAACCTCTTGGTTTTCATTATAGATTGAGATGATGTAATTGCCAGATTTTGTCAATGCGCGAGTTTGCTCATTCGGGATTTGTAAATCATAATGGGAGTAAAGTTGGTAGGCGTTGAAAGAATTTTGGTAGTTCACAATTCTATAGTTGTCAAAACCATCCATGAATTCCATTTTAACGAGATTAGACCTTGTCCAGTCATAGTTGTAATGCTCTATGGTGTAATAGAAATCTGGCTCATCTGTAGTCAAAACGTCAAATTCTAGATTGAAAGATTCACCTAATCTTAGAATTGGCAATTGGCCTTGTGATGAGGTTCTGCTTTTAAAGGTGACGGTTTTGATGTAATCTGGTGGATTGATTTCTTCGGTTTGAGAAAACCCTAAGGCAGATATGAGTACAGCGAACAGAGATAAATAAAAATTCTTAATCATTAATAGTAGTTTGATATGTAAAGATAAACAAAATCTGTGCCTTAATAATAATTAACTTATTTAGAATATTTAAAAATAACAAACTTCGATAATATGTTACTTTTTTACTCAATTTATTCGTATTTTTGCACCGATTTTTAGACAACTAATTTCAATATAAAGCGTATGTCAAAAGACATTAAGATTAAAAAAGGTCTGGATATAAAACTTGTAGGCGAAGCTGAAAAAACAGTTGAACAAGCCATTATAAGTAACTTCTGCACTATTAGACCCGAAGATTTTCATAGCATTACCCCTAAACTTGTTGCAAAAGAAGGCGCAAGTGTAAAAGCGGGTGACGTTCTTTTTTATAATAAGGATGTAGAAGCTATGAAATTTGTTTCACCTGTTTCTGGAGAAGTAGTTGAAATTGAAAGAGGACCAAGACGTCGTATTGATGCTATTAAGATTCAGACCAATAAACCACAGTCATTCAAAGATTTTGGTAAATTTGATGTGAATTCTAACGCAGATGCAACTAAAGCACATTTATTGGCTTCAGGATGTTGGACGTTCATTAAGCAAAGACCTTATGATGTCATTGCAAATCCAGAAAAATCACCAAAGGCTATTTTTATTTCGGGTTACGCAACAGCACCTCTAGCAGCAGATTTAGATTATGTTCTTGCAGGTAAAGAGGCTGAATTACAAGCAGCAGTATCTGCCTTGGCAAAACTAATCGAAGGGAAAGTTCATATTGGTATTGGGTCTAACAACTCACCGTTGGCAAATATCAAAGACGCTTTAACTCATAAAGTTTCTGGTCCTCATCCATCAGGAAATGTTGGCACACATATTAATAAATTGAGCCCAATAAATAAAGGGGAGATAGTTTGGACAATCAACGCGCAAGATCTTGTGATTATTGGAGAATTGTTGCTTACAGGTAAATTTAATGCAGAGCGTATGGTCGCTTTAGCAGGATCTTCAGTAAAAAAACCAAGATATTTCAAAACTATTATTGGTAGCGAAGTATCGACAATGGTTTATGATAATGGCGTCGATAAAGATGGAAATGATCGTATTATCTCCGGAAATGTGCTATCGGGAAAACAACTTAAGCCAGATGGAGCTTTAGGCTATTACGATAACTTGATTACAGTAATTCCTGAAGGTGACGATTACGAATTTTTTGGATGGAACAAACCTGTTTTTAATAAAATCTCTACATCAAGAGCATTGACGTTTTCTTGGCTAAACCCAAAGAAAAAATATGAGCTTGATACCAATACAAATGGTGAGCATCGTGCATTTGTAATTACAGGATCTTACGAAGAAGTGTTTCCGTTGGATATTTATCCAATGCAAATACTTAAAGCCTGTAAATATGAAGATTTAGACGAAATGGAAGCCCTTGGAATGTACGAAGTTGCACCAGAGGATTTTGCATTGACAGAATTTATTTGTGTGTCTAAACAACCACATCAAGATATTATTAGAAAAGGATTAGACTTAATGCTTAAAGAAATTGGATAATTATTCATTTAGAATAAATGAAATATAAGACTTATGGGTTTAAAAAGTAATTTACATAACTTAAAAGAAAAGTATAAAGGGACCAAAATGGCTCCTGCATTTAATGCATTACATACTTTTTTATATTTACCAAACGAGACCACTCACAATGGTACTCATATCAAAGCTGCAGATGATTTAAAGCGTACTATGAATACGGTAATCATGGCATTAGTGCCATGTTTAGTGTTTGGTATGTTTAATGCAGGATATCAACATTACGTTGCTTTGAAAGAAATTGATAGAAGTTCTGGTTTTTTAGCATCTACATTTTGGACGTGGGATAATTTCGTAGTAGGACTTTGGCAAGTATTACCACTTGTGATTGTGTCTTACGGAGTTGGTCTTGCAGTAGAATTTGTTTTTGCTATTATAAAAGGACATGAAGTTGAAGAAGGTTACTTAGTTACAGGTATGTTAGTGCCATTGATTGTTCCTGTTGATATTCCATTATGGATGTTGGCTGTAGCAGTAATATTTGGTGTCGTTATTGGTAAAGAGGTATTTGGAGGAACAGGAATGAATATTTTAAATCCTGCTTTAACAATTAGAGCCTTTTTGTTCTTCGCTTATCCAACTTGGATGTCTGGAGATAAAGTTTGGGTTCATGGAGCTGTAGAACGTGATCAAATGATTGCTAACGGTTCTAATTTAGATGCTATTTCTGGAGAAACAATCTTAGGTAGTTATGCGCAAAGCAATAGTGTTGTTTATGATTATTGGGATATGTTCTGGGGACTTATTCCAGGATCAGTTGGAGAAACATCTAAATTTTTAATCATTATTGGAGCACTATTTTTAATATTTACAAAAGTAGGAAGCTGGAGAATTATTCTATCTACTTTAGTTGGTGCTTTAGTAATGGGACTTATCTTTAATGGTGTTGTTGACGCTGGTTGGATCGGTGATACAAGTAAATTCTACGGATTGATGAGTGTCCCATTTTGGCAACATTTAATTATTGGTAGTATTTTATTTGGAGCAGTGTATATGGCAACAGATCCTGTTACCGCATCACAAACTAATAAAGGAAAATGGATTTATGGATTCTTAATAGGTTTCTTATCTATTATGATTCGTGTATTTAATCCAGCCTATCCAGAAGGTGTATTCTTGGCAATCTTATTGATGAACGTATTTGCACCAACTATTGATCACTATGTTGTTCAAGGAAATATAAAGAAAAGAATGAAGCGTTTAAAACTTAAAACAGCTTAATCATGGAGAAGAAAACAGATAAAAATATATATACTATTATTTTCGCAGTTGCGATGGTCGTGGTTGTTGGGTCATTATTGGCATTTACAGCTTCATCTTTAAAACCAGCAATTACAGAGAATGAGAGAATAGAAAAACAACAAAATATCCTTTACGCACTGGGTGAAAATGAAAATGAAGGAGATGGAGATATCGCTTTTGTGTCTACAGATAAGGTTTCCGAAGCATTTAAAACAAAAGTGTCAGAGCAATTGGTTTTAGAATCTAAAGATGGGAACATCGTAAAAACGATGACCAGAGAAGAATATATGTCTGCCAATAATAATCAAGAGCCTTATTTGATTGACGTAAAAAAACAGCAGGCTAATGCAAAAGCGGGTGAATCTCGTTTATTGCCACTTTTTGTTGGTAAATCAGAGGAAGGAGAAACCTTATATGTAGCGCCTATAAGAGGTAAAGGTCTTTGGGATGCAATTTGGGGTTATGTTGCTGTTGATAAAGATATGATCGTAAGAGGAACATTTTTTGACCACGCTGGAGAAACTCCTGGTTTAGGTGCAAACATCAAGCAACGTTACTTTATGGATGATTTTTACGGAGAACATTTATTGACAGAAGCAGGAGTATTTAAAGGAATTGACGTTGCTAAAGGTAATGCAGATCCTAAAAATAATGATAAAACAGATTATGAGGTAGATGCTTTAGCAGGAGCGACCATTACAGGTGATGGTGTGTCTGCAATGATCAAAGCAGATTTGAAATTATATTTACCTTATTTCCAAAATTTAAAAACAGCTAACTAAACTATGGGACTACTTTCAAAAAAAGACGGAAAGTTAATTACTGATCCGTTAGCAGATAACAACCCAATCACCATTCAAGTACTTGGTATTTGTTCCGCTTTAGCAATTACAGCAGAGCTCAAAGCCTCTTTAGTAATGGCAATCGCAGTAATATTTGTATTGGGTATTGGTAATGTGGTTATTTCTTTGATGCGTAATATCATTCCATCAAAAATTAGAATTATCGTACAACTAATCGTTGTAGCAACCCTGGTGATTATTGTAGATCAAGTGCTAAAAGCATTTGCCTATGAGTTGAGTAAGACACTTTCAGTATTTATTGGTTTAATTATTACCAATTGTATCATTATGGGACGTTTTGAAGCTTTTGCCCTCGGAAACGGACCATGGAGATCATTTCTTGACGGAATAGGAAACGCTTTAGGTTATGGTGTAATTTTAATAATTGTCGGATTTTTTAGAGAATTATTAGGATCTGGAACATTATTCGGAATCCCTGTATTGGGAGATGCCATTGAAAAGACAGGAGTTTATGCATCAGGTTATGAAAACAACGGTTTTATGTTAATGCCACCAATGGCATTGATTATCGTTGGTTTATTAATTTGGGTACAACGTAGTAGAAACAAAGATTTAATAGAAGATTAAAAAGAAATCAGTTGAAATGATTTGTTTGAAACTATTAGCAAATTAACAAAAACTGAAACCTATAAAATAAAAGACAATGATAGAACACATCGAACTATTTTTTAAGTCCATTTTTATTGATAACATGGTATTTGCTGTATTCTTGGGTATGTGCTCATACTTAGCGGTATCTAAAAAAGTATCAACAGCAGTTGGTCTTGGAGCAGCAGTAATCTTTGTATTGGCCATCACGGTACCTTTAAACTGGTTATTGGATCAATACCTTTTACAGCCTGGAGCATTAACATGGTTAGGCCCAGAGTATGCAGATTATGATTTAAGTTTCTTATCGTTTATCATGTTTATTGCAACCATTGCAACAATGGTACAATTGGTAGAAATTGTAGTTGAGAAATTCTCACCATCGTTATACAACTCACTGGGTATATTTTTACCGCTTATTGCTGTAAACTGTGCTATTTTAGGAGGATCTTTATTCATGCAAGCACGTGAAATTGAAACTTTAGGTCTAGCGTTTAACTACGGTATTTCTTCTGGTATTGGTTGGTTCTTGGCTATTTTAGCGATTGCTGCCATTCGTGAAAAAATCAGATATTCTAATGTGCCAGCACCTTTAAGAGGTTTAGGGATTACATTTATCATTACTGGATTAATGGGAATTGGTTTTTTAAGTTTTGGAGGTATGTTAACAGGAGGAGATGAAGAGGGAGAGCCTACAACTGAGCCAAGAGGAGAAGTGAATACAATACAAACCAATGAAGAAGACGCTAAGATATTAGCAGATAACACTAAAATAATTGAGTAGTATGATAGTTTTAGAAGCAGGAACAATAGGAACAGTAGTAGCAACTGTAGTAGCGTTTTTAGTCATCTCGCTTATACTTATAAGTCTATTACTAGTTGTAAAACAAAAATTATCTCCATCTGGACCCGTAACAATTAAGATTAACGGTGAAAAAGAAATTGAGGTTGCCTCTGGAGGTACACTATTATCTACTTTAGGTGGTGAAAAAATATTCTTACCATCTGCTTGTGGTGGAGGTGGAACATGTATTCAATGTGAATGTCACGTACTTTCTGGTGGTGGTGAAGCATTGCCAACTGAAACCCCTCACTTTAGTAGAAAAGAATTAGCACATGGCGCACGATTATCCTGCCAGGTAAAAGTGAAGCAGGATATGGAAATTACAATTCCTGAGGAGGTCTTCGGAATTAAAAAATGGGAAGCAACCGTTGTGCGTAACTACAACGTAGCCTCGTTTATCAAAGAATTTGTTGTGGAGATTCCTGAAGATATGGGCTATAAAGCTGGAGGTTATATTCAAATTGAAATTCCGCCATGTGAGGTGAAGTTTGAGGATATGGATATCACTGCGCACCCAGAAGAGCACGAAACTCCAAATAAGTTTCAAGCAGAGTGGGATAAATTTGGTCTTTGGCCATTGGTGATGAAAAATGCTGAAACTGTAGAAAGAGCCTACTCTATGGCCTCTTATCCTGCAGAAGGGCGTGAAATCATGCTTAACGTACGTATTGCAACTCCGCCTTGGGATCGCGCAAAAAATCAATGGATGAACGTAAACCCTGGAATTGCATCTTCATACATTTTCAATCAGAAAAAAGGTGATAAAGTAGTTATTTCTGGACCTTACGGTGAATTCTTTATCAATGAATCTGAAAGTGAGATGCTTTACGTTGGAGGAGGAGCTGGTATGGCGCCAATGCGTTCTCATCTATACGAATTATTTAGAACCATCAAAACCGGTCGTAAAGTAACGTATTGGTATGGTGGACGTTCAAAAAGAGAATTATTCTACATTGAGCACTTTAGAAAATTAGAAAAAGATTTCCCTAACTTTAAATTCTACATGGCACTTTCTGAGCCTGCAGAAGAAGACAACTGGAAAGTCAAAAAAGATATTAATGATGAAGCAGGTGATGGTTTTGTAGGTTTTATTCACAATTGTGTAATAGACAACTACCTTAAGCACCATGAAGCACCAGAAGATATTGAGCTTTATTTCTGTGGACCACCATTAATGAACCAAGCGGTTCAAAAAATGGGTGAGGATTATGGTATCCCAGATGAGCACATTAGATTTGATGACTTTGGTGGCTAAGTCGCTAAACGACATTATACAAAAAACGTCATGCTGAACTTGTTTCAGTATGTTATATAAAATTAAAAACCAACTCAATTGAGTTGGTTTTTAATTTTATAATAATTCAATTTTTTAAACGGACACTAACTCATATTTAGGTTCACCATTAAGTTGGGTTTCAAATAATTTGGTATAATCCATCACATTAGGAACACAATCTAATTGACAGAGCAAACCTATTACTGCTGAAAGCCCATTAAACAACAAATCCTTATCCTGCGGATTTTCTGGTCTTTTGTTATTTTTTCTCCGGAAAGGAAGCTGGTAGCCACAAGCCTTTAAAAAGGTAGCTTCAATTTGTAATAATTCTTGAGGTGTATAGCCATTAAAACGCCTATTTAGCATTTGGTGCACATTTCCGAGGTAATTTAATTTTGTAGAGCCATGATCGTCTGAGAGATGTTGCCAAGCATCTGTACGGTCTAAAATATTGCCTACTGCGCAACTTTTACAGCATTCTGGATGGAGTTCATTATTGTGAAAAGCCATATAAAGTTTGTTAATGGCGCTTTCTAATCGGTTTGAGGTGTTCATAGCAAATTGTTTTCAAGTTCTTTTTCCGAAGTAAAAGATACAAAAAATGGGACTTAAAATCAAGCCATGATAAATAACTGCACCTTATTTATACTCAACTATTAAAAAAACCGCAGTACTATCTCCAATATTTAATACTTCATGCGTTGAAATTTCGTCTTTACTAAAACTGTAACCCGTTGGAACGTTGACTTCTCGTGTACCTGTGGTATCTGTTATTCTAAATGTACTTCCAGCAACCGTGTAACCATAATGTGGATCGTGATAATGTTTTTCATGCCCAACTCCAGGCTCGAAAGTACATCTTAATACACGCACGTTTTTGTTGTCTTCAACGACTTCGCAAACCGCTTTATTGTTCCAACCTGCTTCTAAGGGATCTGGTAATTCTGGTTTATTTTTGCATCCCAATAAAATAATCGAGATCAATAAAAGGTAATAGTATCTATTGTTTTTTAGGTGTACCATTATTTAAAAATGCTATTTTTATTGACAGTATAACAAAATTAAAGTTTTTCGCGTTCTATTTACTATGAAGAAATTATTACTTACCATTTTAATCTTAACATCACTTGTAGTTTTGGCATTTCAGTTTAAGCCTGTAAAACGAGTGGTCAATACCGTTAGAGCAAGTATTGAAACACCAAGCCTTATTGATAAAGATAGTTTGACCATTACTTCTAGAGTAAATATTCCTGACGGTTACAAACGTGTTTCCTACGGAAATGGGAGTTTTGAGGAATATCTTCGGAATTATAAACTGAAACCCTTTGGAAGCAAAATTATAAATTACGACGATTCTGAATATTTCTGGCAAGGTGGTCATATTGGTATTTTAGAAATTCCTGTGCCAAAAAACGGATTGCAACAATGCGCAGATGCACTTATTAGAATTAGAAGTGAATACCTTTGGAAACATAATAGAAAAGATGAAATAGGCTTCAACTTTACCTCAGGTCATTATTGTTCATGGAAACAATATGCTGATGGTTACCGACCAAAAATAAGTGGAAATAAAGTATCGTTTCATAAAACTGCGAGTGCCAATACTTCCGAAGAAAACTTTTACAACTACCTCAATTTAATTTATATGTATTCTGGCACATTATCTCTTTATAATGAGCTTAAATCTATTGATGCAAAGGATTTAAAAATTGGTGATATGTTGATTAAAGGTGGCTCTCCAGGGCATATTGTAATGATTTGTGATGAGATTATAAATGATAATGGTGATAAACGCTTTTTGTTATTTCAAGGCAATACACCTGCCCAAAGTGTACATTTAGTAAAGAATCTTGAGGATGCGACGTTTTCACCATGGTATCAATTGGAGAATGACGCTGTTGTTCCTGTTTCTAATTATACATTTGGGAGTGCAAAGTTTGTGCGATTTAAATAAAGGAATTCAAATAATTTATTTAAATCCTTTGATAAGTATTAATGGTTACATTACCATCTGAAGATGTAGAAATCCTTTCAAATGAAGTATCATCAATATTTAAGACAGTCCAAATTGAGGGATCGTCACTAAAAGGGGTGTTGATTACAATCATGTTTCCATCAATACTGTAATTTCCACTATAGGGTACATCTGCGCAACCATTGCCATCATCAAAATCTACATCAAAGGAAAATACAGGGTCATCAAAAGAGACAATGGTACTAAGACCATTTAAACAATCTAATTCTACAGCTTCTCCATTTAAAGTTCTAGAATCAATTTTCCAATCTCCAATGATTAATGTTTCCAACTCAGCGATTGAATCATCATCGTTAACAATATTATCATCATTTTTTGAGCAATTAAATAATAAGATTGCTAGTGCACAAAGGGAAATAAATTTAAAAGTTTTCATTTTTAAGGAGTTTAATGTTTAACTGGTTTTCTTTTACATCGAAGTAATGTGATAATGTCATCATTTAAAAAGCATACATTTAGTGAAAAACTTTGAGTAGGCATCTATTTCTCTTTGATATAATTTGATAGCTATTGTGTTGATTACGGTCTCAAATTATGCGTATGGGAGTGTCAAGTTTGTGAGTTTTTAATAAAAAAAATAGGTTTTCCTTTGTTGAAGACTAACTCAAAAAAGGAAAACCTTATTAAATTATTCTGTTGCGATATTGACGAGCACTTCGGCTTCTCCTGTTACACCAATAACATTGTTGTAAAGTGTATCATAATTTTCGTTAACGGTATTGACGCTTACACCTGTAAGCAATATTCGAAAACTGTTTTCTTCTGGAACAAATGTTACATCACCACTTTGGGACTCATTGGTCCAAGTATACACGTTACCAACGTCGTATGGGAAGTCATCAAATCTGTAATCGATAACTTCAATTTGATAAGAACTAGCATCTTCATTTTTAGGTACAACAAATCCATTGCCATAAATAAAACGTGTTCCTTCGCCTTCTGGGTAGCTATCTCTGATCCAGAATGTTGGCTCTAGGCTTAGAATTATGAGTTCTGGTTCTGTTACAAAAGAGAAATCGTCTTCTGAAATTCCGCCTCGTCCATCATCTGCTACGATAGTACCATCATAGAGTGTTTCTGGATCTAGACCATTAAAATTGTAAGTCAATGCGGTTCCTCCAATTGAGACCAATTGATCATTAAGATAAATGGAATAGGTGACCGGGTCGTCATCGATGTCTATGGCTTCTGTCCATTCTATAGATGCGCCATCTATTCTGGTTTCAAGGATGGTTACTGAAAATGGTCCTGGAGCAATGTTATCTGGATCGATAGTATCATCTTCCGAAGAACAATTTATTAGAGAAAAAGTAAATAGGATTAAATAGAGGTAATTTTTCATTTTTAAAAATTTAGTGATTATTTACTATAGCATCGTAAACGATGGAAAAGGTCATCATTAAATCTTCAGTTTTTTGATCTATTTTTTTTGTATTGGTTTTTGCTCACATTTAAAGAAACATACGATGATTAATAAACAAACTTTAAGCTATTAATTTTAGGGGATTATTAATTAAAGAGTTTGTTTAAAGAGCGTTTTCTTGTTATTGAAAACGCTCTTTTTTTTATGAAAGTCTTTTCTTTTTTATGATTATGGTAATTGAAATACATATAATGATACCGAGTATCATCCAAATGATCCAATTATTATTGGTATTTAAATCTATTGGAGCTGTGTCGCCAATAAAAACCAGTCCTGCCCAATATTGCGGAGCATTTGTTCTACCATTTGCTTTGGCTAGATAATCTAATTTTGCTTTTTGCAAAGCTTTGTCTTTTGGGAGTCCCTTTTTTATATATCCATAAAAGTTTTCAATGATTTGGGCACTGGATTGCTCGTCAATTTTCCAAAGGCTTGTTAAAATGCTTTCACTTCCTGCGTAGTTAAATGCATGTGCGAGAGAAATCATCCCTTCTCCAGCTTGATAGGTTGGTTTTCCTGTTTCGCAAGCTGTTAGGATTGCCAGATTGGATGAAAGGTTTTGGTTATAGATTTCGTAGCTGTAAAGCGAATTATGTTCCGAAGAAATGGTATCGTTTACATTTTTTGCAAAAATAAGTCTTGAGAGTTCTGGTGATATGTTATTGGATTCTGCGTGCGTACCAATATGAATTATTTTATGCTCTTTGGCATTTTGGGTAAAAATAGCTTTGGAGGCATTTTCGTTGATAAATGAGCTACCATTAAAAATACGAGATGACTCTTGTGCTAAGTTTTTACTGAATGGTTGTGGCAACAGTGTTAAATACGTTCTATCTAGATTTATGGAATCTTTTATGGCAATCTCATAATCTGATTTCATTTTTGAGTTGAACTCTGGTGCAAAACCAATAAAATTAGAATCGTATCCAATGGTTTTACTGCCTTTATCTACGAGAAACAAACTGTAATTGTATGAGATAACATATGTGTTTAAAAGGCTGTTTTCTGCTAATTCCTTATGTGATTTTACCAGCTGGTTGGTTAGCATCTCAAAATTTAAATTAAACAGAATTTGATCGGGAATGATGATAACCCGTTCTGTCTTTATATGTGATTCTATAGGTTTCCAAAGCGAAAGGTATAAATTATGTAAAACTTCAAAATTAACTTGAGATATTACATTATTATCTTGAATGGAATTTATCTTTTGGGTTAAATGATCGTTATTTAATTTAAAGATTTTAATGTCTTGGTCATGAATGATAAACGCATAAAGTTGTTGATCTATAAATGTATACCTAACAAGCGTTTTGTCTACTAAGTTACTTGCTTTTAGCTGCTCATTGATAGATTTGGATATTGAAGCAAATTTTAAGTTATAATATTTGGGATAGTCATCTTTTAACACTTTTAAAAAGCCTTGCCATTCCTTATTTACTTCAAAAAAAGATTCTAGTGCGTCGTTTTTTGAAATAGATGAACTTAATGCTTCTTTAAGCCTATTTTCTTCCTTTATGATATGCTCAGGAATATTGGCATAGTTTATTGAGCTTTGCGAGTTTAACCTATTTCTAATACGATTGTAAAGCATAGACTCATGCAAACCTAAAACTTGGCTTAAATATGCTTTAGATTTGGTCATCTCATATAGCTCGAGAGCCAATTGTTTGGCATACTCAAACAGTTCGCCATTATTTAAAAGTAAAATAGAAACACTACTATCATCTGAAAGTACAGATTTTTGCTCTTCTAGAATAGAAATGGCACTTTGAAGTTCTTGCAATTTAGATTTTAAGAATATACTGTCTTTTTGTGTTTTTAATTGGTACTCAGCTTTGACTTTGGTTAGTATTGCAAAAGGTTTTTGTACCTCAATGGTTAATTTGCTTAAGCCTGTGTTTTTAGTAAAAATGGAGTCGTTAAGCAATTCTAAAGCTATTTTGCTTTTTATTAATGCAGCATCATAATGTTCAAGTTTGTATTCAATGCCTGCAAGGTTTAACACTTGATGGTACTCTAATAGTGTTTTCTCGCCTTGGTTTTTTACAATGTATTGATAGCCTTCATTTGCCATTTCCGAGGCTTTTTCGGGATAGCCATTTTCAGCATAAAAAGTAGAAGCCGAATTTATAAAATCTAAATACAGTTCATCATAAGAGTCACCTAGAGCAGATTTGTAATAGTCTTCAGACTTTTGATAACAATTAAAGGCGCCTTTAATATTATTAGTATCTTCATATAATCTTGCTTTGTAATAATAAGCATCAGCTAACCAATTGAAATAATCACTTGGGTTTTCACTAAATTCCAAAATACCTTCATCTAAAAATTTTTCGGCTTCATCATATTCTTTTAAATCCAGGTTATTTGACCTAACAGTATTTTCCCTTTGGAAATCTCAGGGCTGTTTGCATTTAGATGTTTTCTTTTTTGATTATAAGAATAACTAATAAGTGCTTTGGCTTTTTCGAAATCTCCAATATCCTTGTAAATCCCAGCATAATTATCGATAGCCTGAAATAAAAATTCTTGCGCATAATCTTTTCTGGCTTCAGTAATATCAGACTTTAGAAACGTATCAAGATTAGAGACAGTTTTCTGCATTGCTATTATAGCAGCATTTAGATCGCCCTTTATGCTATTAATACCTGCAATATTATTATTGAGAATTGCAGGTCTTAGGTATTTGTTATCTGGCGTAGGCTCAAGTGTTTTGAGAATTTGCTCTGCTTTTTTATAATATACTAAAGCACTATCGATTTTTGAAGAATACCACATCATACCTCCCAGTGCATTATGGGTGATATATAAGCGCTCTTTTTTGGTGTCTGGAAATGTTTTATAGGCTTTTAATGCTTTTTTATGATAGTCTAACGCAGTTGTTAAATTACCCATTCTCATATTAAATGTGCCAAGATTACTGTAGATAATACCAAAAAGTTCACCATTTTTGTTGGGCATCTTATTAGTGTATTCTATAGCCTCCAAATTTATTCACTTGCAGTTTTAGAATCACCCATAAATTCATAAAATGAGGCAACTTCAAGTTTTAATTGTCTAATGGCTTTTGGATTTGAAGTAAGGGAAACAATGCGTTTTTCAAAATCTAGAACCGCTTTTCTGCAGCTTGATTATTTTTGAGTTCAAAATTTATTTGCCTAAATAATACGTGTAATCAGTAACTTCATAAACAATTTTTCTCAATTAGATCTTCAATATTTTTCTGCAAATGTTCTTGGGCTATATCAAATTTTTCTTCTGAAATGAGCCTGTCTAACTTTTTCAATTCTGAAATAGAATCCTGCTGTGCAAACCAACCTGAGCTAAACTCATATGAAAATAAGAGCATAGTATATCTAAGCAATTTTTTAATTGATTCATAATGAGTTATTTATTAAGCAGTTAGTTGTTTAGTTTAGATAATAGGCTTTACTGTTATCTGTATTTGAAAGTTCTAGATTAGATTTTGCCTTTTCAATATTTCTTCTTTTAGATATGCCATACCTAAATAATAATGAGCATCGTTTACTAAAGAAACTCAGCATTATCAACTGCTTTGTTTAAAAACGATTGCTTTATTTTCGTTTTTTTATAGCAAGATAAGCGATCCTAAAAGTAATCCGCGTATCATTATCTGGCTGATTTGCTTTTAAAGTCTCCCATTTGCCAATCGCAGTTTTATAATCGCCTTGCTTATAATTCACCATCGCATCATAAATCAAGTTAGAGTTGCTACTCATCACGTTGGTAAACCAGGATCTGGCGTAAAATATTTCGCGTACAAACGCTCGTTTTGAGGCACACTATACACCAAAGTAGAGCAATGGCCAATAAAATTGCTGCTGCTGCTGCTGCATATTTTCCTAAATGTGGAAATGCTCCAATTCTCCTTTTTTCTTCGGAAATCCCTTCGGGCAAATCCTTATGAAATTCATCTAACTGTTCTTTTAAGGATTGGTTCTCGATACCAAAAATCAACTTTTGATATCCTCAACTTGAGTTCTAAACTCAGGATCTTCATTAAGTCTTTTCGCTTTGTTTAGACATGGTATTATTATAGTAAGTTCAACCGTTTCTAGTAATTCTTGTGATATGTCGCTATTATCTTTCAATATTTATAATTTAGAGGCTAATACTGTTGCACGTAATTTTCCATGCATCTATATTTTTTGTTTCGTACGGAAGATTCTTCGATCCCTAAATCTAAAGCAATATCCCGTAATGACTTTTTTTCAAAATAAAAGATCTTTAATAAATCCTTACAAGGCTGACCTAAATCCTTGAAAGCTGTCATTGTTACATTTAATTTTTTCTCGTACCCATCATCTTCGATATCTTCATCTTGTCTAAGAAATAATGTGCGTTCTTCAGACAATGATTGTGTTTTCTTAAAACGTTTTGACCTTAAAACATCCATCCACTTATTCTTCGCGATTTGATATAAATACCCTTGTAAAGCCGAATCATTTTGTGGTGTAAAAGACTCATTTCTAATGTTGTTCCACATGCTTATAA